>NZ_JAUBQR010000003.1:52230-88793 GCF_036701385.1 Microcoleus sp. Pol12B4
CTGGCGACTACAACCTCAGCGGCACAACCATCACCATTCCCAGCGGACAAACTACAGGAACAGTTACATTTACAGTTGTCGATGATGCGTTAATTGAAGGAAGCGAAACTGCAACTCTAACTATCAGCACTCCTACGGCGGGGATAGTGTTGGGAACAACCACTACTCAAGATATTGCGATTACTGACAACGACTTCCCCACCGTCAACCTCTCAGTTACTCCCACCACCGGCAGCGAAGCCGGAACAACCAGCATCACTGTCACAGCCACCGCCGCCGCACCTGTAGTCGGCGACCAAACCGTTGACTTCGCCTTAACTGGAGTTGCCACGGCTGCTGATTTCACAGGCACAATTCCCACCACAATTACCATCGCTAATGGGACAAGCAGCGGACAAGTCACCTTCACCATTAACAACGACCAAATCGCCGAAATTGAGGAAACTGCCAACTTAACTATTAGCAATCTATCGGCAGGCCTTCAATTAGGAACCACCACCACAGGTAGTTTCACCATCACCGACAACGACACCGCTGGCTTTGATCTCCTCCCGATTAGCGGCAATACCAGCGAATTCGCAGGTCAAGCTACGTTTGATATCCGCTTAACCAGCCAACCCAGCGCCGATGTCATCATTGGCTTAACCAGCAACAACACCGCAGAAGGCACGGTTTTACCCGCTAACCTGACATTTAATTCCACCAATTGGAACGCTTATCAAACCGCCACCATCACGGGTGTAGACGATGCGGTGATTGACGGTGATATTGCCTACCAAATTATCACCACTGCCGATACCACCACCGCCGACACAAACTATAACAATCTCAACCCAGCAGATGTCACTGTCACCAACACAGACAACGACTCTCCAGGCGTTACCGTCACTCAATCTGCTGGCAGTACCGAAGTAACAGAAGGGGGAATTACCGATTCTTATACCCTACAATTGAACACCCTCCCCACCAGCAATGTTGACGTTACCGTGACAGCGGATACTCAAGCAGAAGTTAGCCTAGATGGAACGAATTTTGCTGCCACGCAACTTCTAACCTTCACAAATGTTAATGGCCAAACTCCTCAAACTGTCACTGTTCGTGCTGTTGATGACACCCTACCGGAAAACAACCATACCGGTGCACTAACCCACGCAATTACCAACAGTACAGATCCCAATTATCCAACAACAGTGGCGATCGGGCCTGTGAATGCACCGATTACCGATAACGATATTACTTACAGCGTCGTAGGCAGTACCGCCACTGTGACTGAGGGAAATAGCGGTACTCAAACGGTAAGTTTCACCGTTACCCGCACCGGAGAAACGAACCAAAGTAGCAGCATTGATTTTAGTTTTGGGGGAACAGCAACCGCTGGCGTCGATTACAATAACGCCATTGTTACCGGAACCGGAGTTACCGCCACTGGCAGTACGGTTACTTTTGCTGCCAATGCTACCATAGCAACAATCGCAGTGGCCGTTGTGGGCGATCGAATTACCGAACCTAACGAAACCCTAGCACTCACTCTGAGCAACGCCACTGCCCCAGGAACTGCTAACATTATTGGTTCTCCAATAACCACCACGATTCAAGACGATGATATTGCGGGAATTTCTATCACTCCTACCAGCGGTTTAACAACCACAGAAGCAGGGGGAACTGCTACTTTTACGGTAGTTCTAGATACTCAGCCTACAGCAGATGTGACGATTGGGATGACCTCTGATAATACGGCTGAAGGTACTGTAGATAAACCGAGTTTAACCTTCACGAATGCTAACTGGAATACTCCCCAAACCGTCACCGTTACAGGAATAGATGACTTAGTAGAAGATGGGAATGTTGCTTACAATATTGTCACCGCTGCTACCAGTACCGATACTAATTACAGCGGTGTTAATGCCGATGATGTCGCAGTTACTAATACTGACAACGACAGCAAAGGCATCACCGTCACTCCTACCAGCGGTTTAACAACCACAGAAGCAGGGGGAACTGCTACTTTTACGGTAGTTCTAGATAGCCAGCCTACAGCAGATGTCAGCATCGGAACGACTTCAAATAATACGGCTGAAGGTACTGTAGATAAACCGAGTTTAACCTTCACGTCGGCTAACTGGAATACTCCCCAAACCGTCACCGTTACCGGAATAGATGAATCAGTAGTAGATGGGAATGTTGCTTACAACATTGTCACTGCTGCTGCTACCAGTACCGATACTAATTACAGTAGTGTTAATGCCGATGATGTCGCAGTTACTAATACTGACAATGACACCGCACCGACACCGACACCGATACCCACACCCACACCCGCACCGATACCCGCGCCAACACCCACACCCACACCCGCACCAATCTATGGGGAAACACCCACACCAACACCCACACCCGCACCAATCCCTGGGGAAACACCAACACCCACACCCGCGCCAATCTTTGGGGAAACACCAACACCCACACCCACACCAACACCCGCACCAATCCCTGGGGAAACACCCACACCCACACCCGTACCCACACCCGTACCAATCTCTGCACCAACCCCTGCACCAACCCCTGCACCAACCCCTGCAGAAACACCGACGCCAACACCATCGGTAACGCCAACACCAACAACCAACAACATCCCTAACGATGACTGCATCTGCGATGACCTTGCCTATCCCAACTTAAACCAACCCAATGCAGTTGAAAACACCATACTTGGTGTATCGGGAATTCAAATAGGCACTGCCCAAAACGATGAGTTTGTCGGCACTAACAACGGCAATATCTTCGATGCCAAATCCGGGAATGACAACTTATATGGTGGAGCCAGCAACGACATCTTTAATGGTAACCAAGGCAATGACTTCATCACCGGAGGCAAAGGTGACGACATCCTCTATGGAGATGAAGGAAACGACATCGTTCTTGGCGAATTGGGCAACGATTTAATCTTCGGAGGCAAAGCCAATGACTTGTTACATGGCCGCGAAGGTAATGACATCATTCTTGGTGATAAAGATGATGATTTCATCGATGGTGGCAAGGATAATGACACCTTATATGGAGGCAAAGGTAACGACATAATGCTTGGTAGTCTAGGGGATGACTACTTGTTTGGACAGTTAGATTCCGATACTATCTGCGGCGGTGTAGGTAATGACTTAATCAGTGGTAACGAAGCAGCAGATATCCTGGGAGGATGTGAAGGAAATGATACTCTTTATGGAGGGGAAGATAATGATACTCTCCTGGGAGGAAAAGGCTCTGATATCCTTTACGGAGACTTAGGCAATGATAGTTTGATTGGCGGTAGCGCTAACGATATCTTTGTCTTAAAAGCTGGTCAAGGATTTGACCGAATCGCTGATTTTACCATCGGTCAAGACTTGATTGGATTAAGCGGAGGTTTGAGTTTTGGTCAGTTAGCAATAACTCAAAATACTCAGGGAACTCTCATCAAGAATCTCTTGACAGGGGAAGAGTTAGGCGTGATGATTGGAGTGAGTGCCAATGCGATTACATCTGCTAATTTCCTGCTGATTTAGGAAATCAAGAAAAGTACGAGATCCTATTCGACCCAAAAGGGAGCTCGCACTTGACCCAAAAGTCGATCGCCAAGTTCGATCGCAATTGAGAAGCCCGACTTCTGTAAGCCGTCGGGCTTCTCGCCTTCACGACCAACCTTTTCTACACAGTCTTAGCCCACTCGATCCAAGTTTCCATCGGGCGAAAACCCACTGATTTGTAAAGCTTTGTCGCCCCCGTCAAACTGTCAGCATCGACGCTGAGTTTCGCAGTATTTGCACCCGCCGCTTTTAAGGAGTGCAAACCCGCCAGCAGCATCGCTTTTCCTAAACCCATCTTCCGAAAGTCGCGTCGCGTACCCAACAATTCAATCCAACCGTCTTTAGTGCCGTTGCGGACGTTTTTTTGGGGTTTGATTTGACAGTCGCAGAAAGCAGCAAATTTGCGATCGCCCGAAACAGCAATCATATCATGTTCGGTCGATCAACCATGATATAATTAGGAGGAACACCACCCCCATCAAATAAAGAATGCCAAAACGAATTAAGATCGCACCTCATCTGAGTCCAGAAGAGCTACAAGCTCGTTTCCGTCAAGCTAAAACAACCACCCAGGCTCATCATTACCAGATTATTTGGCTGTTAGCCATGGGAAAAACCACCGCAGAAGTGATGGCAGTGACAGGTTATAGTCGTGGTTGGATTTATGAATTAGTCGGGGGCTACAATCATTTAGGACCTGAATCCCTCGGAGATAAACGTTGCAAAAATAGCGATTGTGACCCTCTGCTGAATGATGTGGAACAAGCTCAATTGTGGCAAGTCTTACAGCAGCCACCCCCCGATGGCGGGCTGTGGAATGGTCGTAAAGTGGCGGACTGGATGAGTGAACTCAAGGGTGAAAAAGTCGGTCGTCAAAGAGGGTGGGAATATCTCAAGTCCATGAAGTTTCGATTGAGAGTTCCTCGTCCAGAACATCAGGAATCAGATCTTCTCGAACAAGAGGAATGGAAAAAAAAATCTGCGTCGGTTCGTCTTGAAAATCAAGAAGGAGAACCCTTCAAGCGACGTAGAAGTCTGGTCAATGGACGAACATAGGCTCGGATTGAAACCTGTTTTGAGGCGGGAATGGGTGGATGAGTTTAGTAATGCCACGGCTGTTGTTAATTGGCGGTTTCAATGGTTGTGGTTATATGGTTTTGTGCATCCGAGTTCAGGAGAAACATATTGGTGGATACTGCCATTTGTCAACAGCCAGCTTTTCGAGCGAGTTTTAGAAGATTTTGCCAGACATTGGAAAGTAGGACCGAAAAAAAGAGTCGTTTTAATCGTAGACGGAGCCGGATGGCATTTAAGTGAAAGCGTGAAAATTCCCGACGGCATACATTTGTATTGTCTGCCTTCACACTCGCCGGAACTCCAACCAGCAGAAAGACTGTGGCCACTGACAAATGAACCGATAGCCAATCGCTGTTTTAAAAACTTAGATGAATTAGAAGCAGTTTTATTTGAGCGATGTCGAAAACTGTTAAATCTCAAACAGTTAATCAGTGGTTTGACTCATTTCTATTGGTGGCCGGAGGCAAAAGCTTAATCATGGTTAATTAACCGGACATAATATCAAATCTAATTCCGGCTGATAATTCGCATCTTGCATCCAGTAGCGCACGCTTTCCGCAGTTAAATCGTGGTGATTCCAGTGATCGATAAATGACTGGTTGAACATCTCTACCCAGGGTTGGATGTCTTCTTCCCCTGATACGTGTGTCAGCGCAAAATCTGCGGGAAATTCGGGTGTTGGTATGGGTTCGGCGAGGGATCGGGCCATTGTCCAAAAATAGCGATCGACCTCAAAGCCCTGTTTTTTTAACAGCATGATTTCATCTGTTTTATCCTCCCTGCTGTAGGTACGCAATTTCGCGGGCAAATTCCGTTCTTTCGCCACTTCGCGCAGCCGCTTTTCTCCCCACTTAATTATGTCTTTTTCTAAACCTTCGCTACGTAGATTGGGATGCACGTAAAACCAGAGACAAGCGTCAATTTCAGCCGGAGAATCGGGCAGATCTAGGAGGGACAAGCCGATTAGTTTGTAATTACCATCTTCCCACAACTGCACGTCGCGGGCTTGGTCGAGTTTAGGTGCATCAAGTATTAGCTTGAGTTCAGTTGCTGAGACTTCTTCGCCGAGTCTATCCACTGCTTCACAAGCATCGATTAAATTTGCGATCGCGCACCAGTCAGTTTCGCCCTTGTAGGAGCGTGTTGTCAAGATATTCATAAAAAACTTGCAATCCGTAATTTCGGACTGTTCCTCTTAATTGGTATGGGCAAACAAGTACAGTGAATTTCTTGCAAAAATCCAAGTTTTTGGTTATTAACCGCAAATGAGCGCGGATAAACGCGGATGTAATGCAGATTTATTGTGGTGTCGATAAAACTCAGAAACCTGTTTATATCACCCAGGCTTTCATGTTTTATCTCATAGCACAATCATAAAAATTGGTTTGCCCTTTTGGGCTAATTTTGTAGGTAAGTTTATGGCTGGATGTCGATGAGTCGCGCTCTCTTTCGTTACCAAGCTTGGTGCCTAAGTAACTATTGTTGGAATAAAGTTTCTACAGCTAAGTAAAGAAGTTGTCACCCCCACCGGGTAGTTGATTTTTACTTTTGCTCTCTTTTACACTAAATCATTTTTCAGGGATTTTTGGCTCCTCCGGTTAACTCGCCCGATCGGGGGAGGGGAAAAGTTGAACTTATTTAAAAGTTACCTATTTCAACTATAACCTGAGCCGTTTTTTTTTGCAAGTTGGAAATTGAGGGAATCTTGGTAGTATTAACTATGCTGCCATTTGAAGGCAGGAGCGATCGCGCTTTTAACCAGCCGTAACTGTAATTTTTATAACGTTTTTCCCGGAGTTGAGGATTTAATTTTATCCAAACGTTAAACTAACGTTAAACAGTTTTCTCAGATTTATATGAGGTAAATATGCTCGACAACCTCGATTTAGATATCTCCCTGGATAAAGAAACCTACGAGGCAAAGATAGAAATTTTAATGAAACAGTTGCGATCGCTCCAACTGGCCTGCAGGGAAAAAAAATTGCCCGCAATTATCGTCCTCGAAGGTTGGGCCGCCGCCGGCAAAGGCGCTTTAGTCAAACAAATGGTGTGGTATATGGACCCGCGGGGGTTTGCCGTCCACCCAATTTGGCCACCGTCAGATGCAGAAATGGGCTATCCTTTCCTATGGCGGTTTTGGCAGAAACTCCCCGCCCGCGGCAAAATTGGTTTTTTCTACCACAGTTGGTACACTCACATTTTAGAAGACCGATTGTTCGATCGAGTCTCCGACGCCCAAGTACCCACAGTCATCAGGCAAATCAACGCCTTCGAGCGGCAGATGGTAGATGACGGCGCGGCAATCGCCAAATTTTGGATTCACCTGAGCAAAAAAGAACTCAAGCACCGGCTCAAAAAACTAGAAGACGACACCTTACAAGCTTGGCGAGTGCGGCCCGAAGATTGGAAACAAGCCAAAAAATACGAAGAATATACAACTTTGGCAGAAGAAATGGTAGCCCAAACCGGCACGGGCCCCGCACCTTGGACGCTCGTAGAAGGCGATTGTCAACGGTGGGCGAGAGTCAAAGTTTTAACACAAATGGCAGCGACAATTACAGAAGCCTTAGACAGACTGCCGATGCAATCTGCACCTGTGAAATTGCCACCTCAAGAAAGGTTGCAAGCCACCGAACCTGACGTGCTCGCCCAAGTAGATTTAACTCAATCGCTGTCGCCCGACGAATACAAACAGCAACTTCGCGAACAACAAACCCGTTTTGGCAAACTGCAACAAAGCATTAACGAACAGGAAATCCCCGTATTAGTGCTGTTTGAAGGTTGGGACGCAGCAGGTAAAGGAGGAGCAATCAAACGCTTGACAGACGTATTAGACCCCCGCAGTTACACCGTTAATGCCTTTGGGGCTCCCACAGACGAAGAAAAAGCCCACTCATACCTCTGGCGGTTCTGGCGACGGCTGCCAACGGCGGGTAAAATCAGCATTTGCGATCGTAGTTGGTATGGTAGAGTGCTCGTCGAGCGAGTCGAAGGATTTGCCGCCGAACCCGAATGGCGGCGAGCTTATCAGGAAATCAACGAATTTGAGGAGCAACTTACCAGTTTCGGTTGTGTCTTAGTTAAATTCTGGCTGCACATCAGTCCTGACGAGCAACTAAAGCGGTTTACAGAGCGGCAAAACAATCCATTTAAACAATACAAACTCACCGAGGAAGATTGGCGAAATCGGGAAAAGTGGAATTATTATGAAGTGGCGGTGAATCAAATGATTCAGCGCACCAGCACGCCGCTTGCTCCCTGGACGCTAATTGCGGCCAATAACAAGTATTATGCTCGTGTTAAAGTAATTCAAACGGTAACGGAGGCAATTCGGAATCAACTGAAGCGCCGATAAATTGGGATTGGTGAATCGGTAACAGGTAATGGGGAAAAAAGTAGGCAGAACAAAGCAAGCTTGAATTGTCAATTCCACCTGCGGCGTGCTCGATCCATTACCAATTACCAATCAACCATTACCAGTTATCAATTACCAATTAACTGTCAGCAATCTGTGACTGGAAGTAGCGGGCTTGCACCCTGCAACCAATGGTTGATAGCTGACCGGAAGCGAGCATTAGGATAAATGCGATCGGGCTGCGTTATTGGCGACCGTTAAAAACTCACCGATTCCCGTATTTCCTCCCGCAGTTAAATTCGCGCTCGTTTCCAAAACTTCTGTACTAATTTATGAAGACACAGAATATTGCAAGATGCCAGAACTGTTAGCTCGCATTCTATTTCTATTCCTCCTGTTCTCACTGATCAAATCGTGGTGGGATCAATCAGGGGGCAAAGACAATCCTTTATTAGATCGGCTGCGCGTTTTGCTGCTGATCAGCCTTTTGATTCTAGCTTTTTTTGCACCAGACACCCCGGTCGGAGCAGCGATTTTCGGGCTCATAGCCTTCTTCTTTAAGCCGCTGGGTTTTTCAATCACGCTGCTGGTGATTGCATCCGCGCTGATCACGAACGGAGGCATCCGCAACCCGGCGCCGAGAATGATCCTGGCAGCACTGCTAGTTTTGATCCTTTCGAGTATGCCAGTTGTCGCTTACTGGTTCGCCGAGCAAGCAGAACGGGACGCCGCCGCAGCCGTCCGCACCGTTTGCTGCGACGAAACCGCAGCGGCGATCGTCCTACTGGGCAAGGGAACCACTCAGCCTCACATCCCCAACCGAGTGGCGATTCAACTAACAGATACTGGTAATCGCCTGCCCTATGCTGCCGTTTTGTACAGAAAACAACTAGCACCTATGGTCATCGTTACCGCTGGCCCCAGACCCGAGTTGGAGGGTTATGTTGGCGAAGCGAAGGATATCGAGACTTTGCTGGCAAACAACATGGGCGTGCCGCGCAGCAGTATCGTTCTCGATGATAACGGCAGCAACATACGCACGAGCGCTGAAGAGGTGAGAAAGATACTCGACAGCCGTGGCGCTGCGCGTAAAGTAATCCTGGTAACATCTGCTATTCAGATGCGCCGTGCCAGCCTCGCTTTTGCGAATATGGGAATCCAGGTGATTCCTAGGGCTACCGACTTCTACACTTTTCAACCCACATCAGGAGGGAGATCCAGTAGACTCCGCTTAGACGCGGGAGATTTTTTGCCTAGTGCAGAAGCTTTGGTAACTACGACGCGAGTATTCGATGAATATTTCGGGTCTTTCTATTACTATTTGCGCGGCTGGCAGGCTCCCAGGGCCTAAAGTGGCAAGTTGCTGGTGTTTTTCTTAGGCAACAGCGACTGCTCCCCAGATTGGTTTAACATCTGATGAGAAGAAGACCTTTGTGGGGAGCTGTATTTTTTTCTCATTCCGGCGGGGTCGCCGACAATCAAATTTGCCATGAATGCAAACAATACCCAAAAGATAACTGGCTCCCACTCGGATTTTTTGGGCGGTGCTTCTGGGGTTGTGACAGATTCGACGTTGACTTTTATATCTAGTTTGCCTTCAATTTCTTTGCCTTTGAGAACTCCGTCCTTGCACACACCCTTAAAAATCATGGGAGCGGGTTTTGGTGCTTCTGCTTTCGCTTCATCTGCCATTTTTTTATCCTGGTTTTAGTGAATCCGGTTGGATAGTACATTCTTAAAGGTTCGGGGGTTTTCCGGACAGGATTTGGCGAACTCTGAAAGAATTAAGTTAAATATGTACCCCGCCCCTTACTGGGGCTTAGAAATCACAATCTGAAGGCATTTCAAGCTAGTGCTTGTTTGTTTTGTGTAGCAGCATTGCCTTGAAGCTGCTAATTATCTATCTGGGTGAAGGGAAGGTTTTTATGCAAAGTACAGGTTTTTTATGAAAAATTTATTTTCTCCCGGCGCGCCGAAACGTCAATAGCCTGAAGTTCGAGCTTGGTTTCTGTCGCCCAAGAAACCCGGTTTCTGGTCACAGAGAGCTGAAGTGAAGCAATTCGGTTAATAAACCGGGTTTCTGGCTCAACAGCGCGCCAGGAATCCCAATCTAAAATTTTAAATAATCTAAATAATCGATAGTGCAAATATCCACCAGCAAACTATCTTGCCTGCAACCCGAACAACTGGCAGCTTGGGCAAAAGAGGCAATAAATCGCAGTAAATCCGGTCAAATTCCCGCGTACATACCTCTCCTTGCACAAGCAGATAGACAAGGCTTTGCTGTGCAAATTCGGGAAAGTGACGGTAAAATTTTGAACTGGGGTAGTATTGCTCAAACATTCCCGCTGATGAGTGTAGTCAAGCCCTTAGTGCTGCTTTATTTGCTGTGCCAATTGGGAGAAAAAACGATTTTTGACTGGGTGGGCTGCGAGCCTTCGGAACTGCCTTTCAATTCCTTAACTCAACTCGAAATAGACCAAGGGAAGCCGAGAAATCCGATGATTAATAGCGGGGCGATCGCCCTAGCGTCTTTGATTCCCGGTGAAAATGCTGTGTCGCGCTGTCAAAACTTGCTCGATTGGTTAAATCAACACGCACACAGCCAGTTATTTGTTGACGAGTTAATGCTCGATTCAGTGAAGACAAATCCGAATCAACATAATTGGAACCTCGCCTTGAAAATGGTAGAATCGGGTTATATTCAAAACGCAGAAATTGCTTTAGAAACCTACAATCGCGTCTGCTGTTTGTCGGGAACTGTGGAGGATTTAGCGAAGCTGGGGATGGTTTTGGTAAATAGTGGCGATCGACAAATCGGGGAAAACTGCCGTACTGTCAAAGCACTGATGGCAACTTGCGGTTTGTATGAAGCATCCGCCCGCTTTGCGCTGCGGGTGGGACTACCGGCTAAGTCGGGAGTTAGCGGGGCAATGCTGTCGGTAATTCCGGGTCAAGGTGCGATCGGCTTTTACAGTCCGCCCTTGGATAAAGACGGAAATTCTATCGGTGGGTTATTTCTGTTAGAAAAAATAGCTAAAACTCTGCGACTGAGCGTATTTGATTAGATTAAGAATTACGCACGGGTGGTCAGGGCTTCGACTTCTTCGCTCAACCACCGGGATTTTTTGCGAAAATATTTTGTGAATGCTGGCATAAACTGCCAAAAACCCGGTTTCTTTGGTTTTGATACGTAAGTCCTGAACCAATGCCCAATGCCCAATGCCCAATGCCCAATGCCCAATACCCAATGCTCAATAACTAATGCTTTTCACCCAAAATAGCATAAACCACAGTCTCTTCTTTTTTGCCGCGCAATTGAATGGAGCCTACTTTTTGGCCTTCGTAGCGATCGCGCACGTAAGCAAAGGTCCTCGCCGTCACCAATAAATTAAAAGGACTGTCAGAAACAATTTCCTTATTCATCGCTTCCAATCTAGCAGCAACATTGACAGCATCGCCGATCACAGAATAATTCAAACGCCGGGAACCGCCGACGCTGCCCGCAACTAACTGTCCGGTGTGCAAACCAATACCAAACTTAATTAAAGGTTTGCGTTCACTTCTAAGCTGCTGATTAAGTTGGTGCAGCCGTTCGTGCATAGCAATGCAAGCCGCAACTGCATTCAAAGCATCTTGTTGAATTTGTCGATATTCGGTATGGCAAAAAGGCACCCCAAAAACTGCCATAATTGCATCACCGATGTATTTATCTACAACACCGCCGTGATCCATAATACAGTTAGTCATCGCTTCCAAATAATTGTTCAACCAGGTGAGCAAATCTCGCGGTCGCATTTTTTCTGAAATCGAAGTAAAACTACGAATATCCATAAACAGCACCGTTGCTGTAAGTTCTTGAGGCTCAAGTTCTCCCTGTTCAAATATCTCAGCTTTGCGTTCCCAAATAAGCTGAGCTGTCTCCGGAGCGACGTGCTTTTCAAATAACCTCATCAACTGCTGCTTTTCGTACTGTTCCCGCAGTTGCAAAGCAGTGCCAGCTAAAATGAGAGTGCCGATAGGTGCAGCAATCGGAACCCACCAAAAAAAGAAGCCAAATAGCAAAGCAGCAGCCCCAATCCAAACAACAGGCAAACCGAGAGCGATCGCAATTCTCTCTTGAACACCTCGCTTGTACAGAAGCAAAGCGGTAAGCGGGCCAATCCCCAACAATAACAAAATTTCTACCAGTACCGGCAGCCGCTGCAGCAAGCGTTGATTGAGCAAATTGTCAACCAACGCTGCATATAAATAAACCCCAGCCGTAGTCTTGTTGAGAGGTGAAGATATGGGGTCCAAACCCGTAGCAACTATGCCAACTAAAACTAACTTATTGGTCAGAGCGTCTGCCGGAATTCTACCTTCTACCACATCAACAAAAGCATAGGTAGATAGATTTTCTGTTTTCCCCGGCCAGTTAATCCAAACTTTTTTTTCCTGCTTATTTTTTGGCTGGGGAAGCAATACTGGATCTTCGGGGTTAGCAGCATTGTACCTGTGAGTCATGGCTAAACCGAAATTAGGAATCCCGTTCAGAAAAATTTTTGACTCGCGGCTAATACCGTCGCTATCGGCTTCTTGGCTGATGTGCCCGACACCTGCGGCGGCTGCTTTTAAAGATGCTACGGGTTCTTCTTTGAGGGTTCTAGGGAGTACAACTTTGCCGTTGGTGGCAATTGCCGCGGCTAAAATATCATCTCTAGGGCTTGGGTCGAGGAAAAGAATGTCAAAACCAACGGCTGTGGGGGGGGATTTTTTCAGCGCTTCTAGCAGTTGGGCGTAGCGGTTGCGAGGCCAAGGAAATTGACCGTATTCCTGCAAGGAATGCCGTTCGATCGCAATTACTACAATTCTCTGATCCCATCCCGGATTTGGAAAAAACCCCGATTCTCGAATTTGAAATAGGGTTTTGTATCCCAAATATTCAAGGGGTTTCCACATTCCAAATTGCAGCATGGCGACCGACATTATACCTACTACTGCTCCTGTCATCCAGGGAGGGTTTGTGGCTATATAGTGCCGCAGGCCGAGCAGTTGATTTTGTTTGAGATGATCGATCCATTTTTTGAACTTCATGCAATTAATTTTACGCAATCATTGACATTAGACTTCGACTTTCGAGACGAGTTATATCCATCCTCAATGAGTCGTATTTTTTTTACCCCACCCCAACCCTCCCTCGATCAAGGGGAGGGAGTAAGAAATTCACAAATGATGCGAGGATTACTATATATCAATTCCGGTTGCACTCCTAGGGATTGTTAACTTTTGACAGTTTACTTTTGAGTCGGTATCTAAAAACTGAATGGTTGAGTGTTAACTGTTGACTCAATTTGATTATTTAGATGCAACCGGAACCCCTAGTATAGTCATGAAGTTTTACAATACCGTAATGGCGAAAGGTTAAGGCTAAGTTTCTTTATTTTGACTAATCTGTTGGGCATCTAAATTATATTTGTAGGCGGGCGGGACACCTCACAATAATTGCATTAAACTAGAATTTAATATTTAGACGCGACTGGGCTCACGAAGTTTCACCGCGAAATGCTTCGCCCCTATACGAAATAATCAACTCAAATAAGACTTACGATCTAACTTACTTCCTCAGAGACTGCCCGCGCACTTTACTTGCGACGATAGGTTGTTTAGGGAACTGCGAGGCTATAATGCCGTTCTGTGATTGACGGGCCTCGGACTACGATTTTGAGACGGCGGCTTGGAGGTAAAATTCCTTGGATTTTGAAGTTGCCCTTTCGATCGATCTTAATCGCTTCGTCGTTAACATAAATTAAGTCGATCGGGTTAATTTGACCGCTGAGGCGATAGATATTGCCGCTGAATCTCACCAAACGGCGGACTTTGAATTGAGCTAGGCGAGGGCTCGCTGAGGGCGTCACGGGTGAGGTTTGAGGGAAAATAGTCGTGGCGTTGCCGCCGTTGACAACTACTTCCGAGTCGCTGCTGCTGGATACTACGACTGCACCTTCAATAGTTTCGACTGCGGTTTTGCCGTTGCCGACGCTGACGCCAAAGGAGGTGCCGCGGACTCCGGCAACGCCTTCTGGGGTTTCAACCCTGACTGGGGCGGTTTTGGCAGAACTTTTTTGTTGAGCAATTTGACTGGATTTGCCGAGTCCGCTGAAGGTATTGAGGGCGACTATTTGGTTTGGGGGGATAATTGTTGAGGTGTTGGCTGCGCGAGTTGTCGCAGCAGTTTTGCCGATCGACAACCTGACTCGCCCCCTGCTGACAAAAATGGCTGTGTCTTTTTCGCCACCTGCACTGCTTGACAAATTGGATATTCTAACTGCGGTTTTTTCGCCAACTTCCACGGTGCCAACGTTATTGTCGATGCCTAAACGGGCTGTGGAATTGGGGCCGGTGATGATTTCGTCTCCGGGGGCGAGTAGCCGATCGCCCACAACCGCTGGCCGCCCTTTAAAGCTGACTGTACCGCGAATTTCTTCTATTTCGAGCGATCGCGCGCCCGTTGTTGCCTGAGCGTTTATCGTCTCTGCTGGGGATGAATTCGCCGCCACTGTTGCCGGATTTTTTGGAGAGTTTGAGTCGGTTGGCAGTGCTAGCGGTCGATCTACTGAGATAATTTTAGTAGCGTTCGACGGCTGTGTGGGGGATGGAGAGAGCGGACTGGCGATCGTCGCACGACCAACCGGCAGACAGGCGAACACAGCTAACGACAAACTTAGGAGCGGAATTTGGGTCGAGCGCCCACAGGTAAAAACTTTATTCATAATTTCAATTTTGTCATATTGAAGTTTCTAGACTTCCTTTCCTGTATCAGACACCCTAAATCCGGCAATCGTTCGACTTTTTATGCTGTAACACAGCAGCAAAAATAAACTTTATCAGCCTAAAATTTTAGCATTAAATCTTTTTTTTATTGTCAGATTGTAGTAAACTGTTACAACATGACCGTTTACTACAATCTGACCTTCGGAAAATTTTACAATCCAGACTCCAAGTGCTTTACAGCATTGATGTTAGCCAATGTCAACGTTAGAAATAGAAGATTTATATATAGCAAACATAAAATTAATTACTGCTTCTGAATGTCTTTTGGCTTCTTCCGGAAGGATGACTAATTGAAAATAAATCCTGTAGTTGTGGCAATTAATAAAAAGATTGTTTTTGCGAAGGGATAAAAAATAATTATCTCCGTGGTGTGCGAGGCTCTGGAAGTTGAGCTTGCCGCTGTGTAACCTGATGAGGCAAACCCAAGCGAATCCGGGTAGACCATCGACCAACCGCGACTAGAATAACGTTGTTTAGGGAAAGTTGGTAAAAATTTCGAGGGAAAATCATAGCGAGCGATCGCCTGCTGGCGTTGCTGTTCCGAAGTAGACGCCAAACTGTAAAATGGACGGTTGTATATAGGTTATATAGAGCAGGAGAACAATTTCAGTGGCAATAGAAGTAGGTCAGAGAGTGAAGGTGCGCCGTCTCAGAGATCGGATACCTGCAAATATAGTGGGCAAGATAAAGGAGAATCCCGTAGGCACTGTTGACGGATTCAGAATGGTTGACGGTAGCGGAGTAGGTGTGGTTGTCAAGTTTGACGGTTTTGCGACTTGGTTTTTTGAAGATGAGCTAGAACCCGTTTAACAGATGTAGAAGGAAGAAGGAAGAAGGAAGAAGGAAGAAGGAAGAGGAAAAATTTTCCCAATTCTTCCCCTCTCCCACTCTCCCACTCTCCGACTCTCCTCTTCCTCCCCCACTCTGGCTGAAGGTTGCGCTTAAATGTTAAAGAGTAAGCTTTGGCAGTGAGAACAGAAAATGGCTTTGATTTTGACATTTTTGGGCAAAGGCGGCACTGGCCGCAGCACGATCGCGATCGCAACAGCTAAAAAATACGCGGCTCAAGGCAAGCGAGTTCTGCTGCTCGGCCAAGATCCGGGCCCTGCATTGGGTATTCTGCTAGGGGCTCCCCTGACTCTCAACCCTCAGGAAATCGCCCCCAACCTCAAAGCAGTTCAGGTGCAAAGCGCGCCGCTGCTAGAACGCAGGTGGGACGAAGTTAAACAACTAGAAGCTCAATATGTCCGCACTCCGTTTTTCAAGCAGATTTACGGTCAAGAATTAGGAGTATTACCCGGAATGGACAGCGCGCTGGCGTTGAACGAACTTCGGGAATACGAGGACAGCAAACAATACGATGTAATTGTTTATGACGGCAATGGCGGCATGGATACGCTGCGGATGCTGGGAATGCCGGAAATTCTGAGTTGGTATATCCGCAGGTTCCGTCAAGCTTTGGTAGATTCGGATTTGGGTAAAGCTTTGTCGCCTTTTATTCAACCGGTTGTCAGTACCGTGTTGACTGTGGATTTGTCGGGAGACAATGCTTTTCAATCTACGAAGCAAGTCGATAATCTTTTGGATAAGGGTAAGGAAGCGCTGGCAGATCCGAACCGCACGGCGGCTTTTTTGGTGACGACTGGGGATGCAAGTGCGATCGCAACTGCCCGCTATCTTTGGGGAAGTTCTCAACAAGTTGGTTTGACTGTGGGCGGTGTCATTGTTAATCAAGCATCGGTTACAGAAGCTATTACTGCCGATTTTGAGCCTTTGACGGCTGTTGCGGTTCCAGCGCACAGTGACAATAATTGGCAGCCGCTAATTGATGCTTTGCCAGATTTTTCTGAGGCCGCAAAAGCTCCTAAACCGATTAACATAAACATTGCACAGCGTCAAGTTAGTTTGTTTTTGCCTGGGTTTGACAAGAAAGAAATTAAATTGATTCAATCCGGGCCGGAAGTGACGATCGAAGCGGGCGATCAGCGGCGCAATATTTTGCTGCCTCCGGCGCTAACTGGGAAGTCTGTTACTGGTGCTAAGTTCCTGAATGGTTACTTGATTATTTCTTTTTAGGGTAAGGAAGAAGATCGTTTCTAGTAAGGACTAAAGTCCTTAGTTCCCCGAAAATTATTTGGGGTAGGGAGACGGCATTGCCGTATCCTCTGCGGCCAAAGTCAGGACACGGCAGTGCCGTTTCCCTACAATTAATCGAGGGTAGGGAGACGGCATTGCCGTGTCCTCCGTTGCTTATGTTACAATTTCCAACAACACATCACCAACCCAGCCAATGCTCCGACAAATTTGGCAAAGCATCCTCAACCTGTGGCGGCAAATTCAGCGACATTTCCGCAAACCAGTACCCCCAGCGCCAAAGCCAACTCCGATTCGCTCTTTTGGGGAATACGAACAGAAATTTTTGCAACTGTTAGAGGGTGTTGAACAAGGCTGGAGTCGGGGCGATATTAAAGGCTTTTTAATCGGCTGCAAAATCAAAGATGCTGAGTGGGAAAACGGGCTGCAAGAATTTGGAGAAAGGTTGCTGGTATCGCAGGAAACGCATTTAGAATTGGGTGGGCGAATGGTGCGGCTGGGTGAGATGAATTGCGGGAGAATTAGTGAGGTTGCTCGCAATATCGGCAGGCAATTGTTGGCTGGGGAGAGTTTGAATAGGAAGAATGAGGAAGGGCGATCGGTTATAAGTGAAAATATTGTTACTCGATTGTTGGCTGAGGAGAGTTTGAGCGTTTCTTCTACAGATAATTCATCGGATGCTAACCAACCCTACTCAATCTCGCAGTCAGAACTCATAGCAAGAGGAATCAGTCAAGAGGCTATAGAATTATTTAACCAAGCAACAGAGAGTCGTAATGCAGGAGATTTAGAAGGCGCACTTTGCTTTAGCGAACAAGCGATTAAAATTCAACCAAACTACGCTGCTGCATGGTATCGGAAAGGGAGTATTATGGCTGATTTAGCCCGCAACAGTGAGGCGATCGCAGCCTACGAGAAAGCCTTAGAAATTGATCCCAAATTCCACTATGCCTGGAATGGGCTGGGCAATGCCCTAAAAGAGTTGGGCGACAACAGTGAGGCGATCGCAGCCTACGAGAAAGCCTTAGAAATTGCTCCCAAATTCCACTATGCCTGGAACGGGCTGGGCAATGCCCTAAAAGAGTTGGGCCGCAACAGTGAGGCGATCGCAGCCTACGAGAAAGCCTCAGAAATTGACCCCAAAATCCACCATGAGTGGAACTTGCTGGGCAATGCCCTAAAAGAGTTGGATCGCAACAGTGAGGCGATCGCAGCCTACGAGAAAGCCTTAGAAATAGAACCCAAATTCCACTATGCCTGGAACGGGCTGGGCAATGCCCTAAAAGAGTTGGGCCACTACAGTGATGCGATCGCAGCCTACGAGAAAGCCTTAGAAATTAACCCGAAATACCACTATGCCTGGAACGGGCTGGGTCTTACCCTAAATGATTTGGGCCGCTACAGTGACGCGATCGCACGCTTCGATAAAGCCTTAGAAATTACAGGCAATCAATTCTGCGAAGCTTGGGTAAATCGAGGTTGGGTATTTTTTAACTCAGGGCGCTACAGTGAAGCTATTCAAAACTGGGATCAAGGCTTACAGAAATATCAGCGCAGCAACCGCGATTATAGCTTAGCTTGTGCCAATTTGCACCAGCAAAAAGGCAAGGCACACTACATATACGGCAAACAAAGACCCAATTATTTGGAATTTTTCCACAAAGCCAAAGCCAGCTATGAACAAGCCCGCGAGTTTTTGAAATCCCCCCCCTTTCAAGAACCTTATTTAGTAGTATGGCAAGACTTAATTACCGTCTGCCGTAGCTTGGGAGATCCCAAAATCAGCCAGTACCTTACCGAAGCTACTCTCCTGCTAGAAGACTTAATTTTAAACCATGAAACTCACCCCGAAATAAAACTGCGACTCCAGCGCAGATTTGCCGGACTTTACCAGTTAGAAGTCGATACCCTCGTCGAGTCTGGCGACAAGGTAAAAGCACTGGAAAAAGCCGAATTGCGAAAAAACTTTTGCCTCCAATGGATGCGCCCAGGTTGGCAAAATCACACCGATAGCCCGACTTATCCCCAAATCCGAGACTTACTGGCAAACAACACCGAAACAGCGATTATTTACTGGCATCTCAGCCCAGTTTCCCTGACTGCTTTTATCATTACCCTAGAAAAGTTTGAAGTTATCTCCACTTTCTTCGCAAAGGGTAACACTCAGAGTTTAGAAAAATGCCTGCAAAACTGGAAAACTAACTATCAAAATTACGGCAATACTACCAGCAAACAGCAAAGCAAAGAATCCCATCCCTGGCGCGAGTCAATGACAGCGCAATTGCAACTACTCGCTGACATCCTCAAAATTCCCGAAATTTGTACGCACCTCACCAATATCCAACACTTAATCTTAATTCCCCACCGCGACTTGCACCTGCTGCCCCTAGATTCTCTATTTTTTCCTCCGTTTTTCGCAGAGTCTTTTACAGATACTCGGCAAATCAAAATCCGCAGGGTTACGCGCCTCCCCAGCGCTCAAATAGCCATCCAACAGCAACAAAACCCCACGGAAATTGCGCCCAAGTCACTGCTGATGGTAGAGGACTCACAAGGCAAAAGCGCCTTAAAATTCACCCAAATAGAAGCAGCGGCCATCTGTCAAATTAACCAGACTGAGCGCGCCTCCAATGCAACCACCAAAACCGCAATTATTGAAGCACTAAAAGCCAATAGCGGCATCTTTCATTATACAGGTCACGCCTACCACAACACCAAAAAATCCGAGGCTTCGGCGTTAAAGTTAGCCGAAGACGAAGAATTGACGTTGACCGACATTTTACGGTTAAAACTTGTCAATTATTACCTAGTCTGCCTCAGCGCTTGCGAAACCGGCATCACCAACAAAGGCGAGTTAATCGATGAATTCGTGGGCATAGCCAGCGGCTTTTTGCCGGAGACTAATTATATTATCAGCACACTGTGGCGAGTGGACGAACGTTCTAGCGCTTTGTTAATGATTTATTTCTACCAGTTATGGAAGCAGGGAATCCAGCCGCCGTTCGCCCTGCAACAAGCAAAAGATTGGCTCAGAGAACTCACGAATGGTAAGCTAGGCGAGTGGTACGCCGGAGAGTTGCTGCCTTTGCTGAGAGAGGCTGAGTTTGACAACATCTTTTTCTTTGAAAGGGAAGCCTCACGACTGCAAAAAAAATTAGCTAAAATAGATGAGAAACCCTACGAGCACCCTTACCACTGGGCTGCTTTCACTATCACCGGCAACGGCTAAAATATTATGACTTCTACACAAGTTACTTTATCGGGATTCGATCCGTTTGCGCCGAAGGCTTTTTTAATCGCCCTCACGAGATTTGAAGCACCTCTTTCGCCTGAGTTGATAGCTGAAGTGAATCAGGTTGGTGCAGCTTTGGTGAGTGGCGACTTACAGAAAGCGGCTTTGCTTGTTGATATCGCTCAAAAAGATGCTGCTTTTTCTGAGTGTTTTAATGAGGCTTATGAGGAGTTGCAGGAACTTGATGAGTCGGAGGAAAAGAATAAGTATTCGCGTGAGTTAAATGAAAATACTCCGCCGCGGCAGACTGATGATTATAATAATTTTTTGGCACCTCCTTTGACTAATCCTAATCCGCAGAGTGTGGCGAAGCGGTTGTTGGGAAAGGCTACTGATTTGGTTGAACTGGTTTATCGGTTGAGGTTTTAGTCCTCTCGATCCCCCCTAACCCCCCTTAAGAAGGGGGGGACAAGAGTGTTCCAAGTCATGATTTGTAAGAGGGATATAAAAGTGTTCTCTCGCGTCCCCCTTATTAAGGGGGATTTAGGGGGATCGAGACTCGACAACAAGCGACATTTATTACATATTTTATGCTCAAATTAGTTGACCCTACCCTGAATTTATTTAGCTACACTCTCAAACAAGGATTGGGTGTCGGTGAACCGGAAACTCGCAAAATCTACGTCAAATTTTTAGATGCTTTAGCTGAACAACTTCACCAAAAGCTGAATGTTTCTTTTACTCCCGAACAAAAACAAAAATTTCTGGCGCTACAGGAGAAAATAGAAGCCGATTTACCTTTTACAGGAAATCTCAACAGTTATCTTGTCAAGGGCCGCTACCGCTGCTGTAATGTTACGGATAATTACCAACTTTGGTTTGATGGTTTTGTAGATGGTAAGTATGAAAGTACACAAGTTATTAAATTGATTGAAAGTTTGCAATATTTAATTCCTGAACCACCAGAGTTGGAAAATATTGGTCAAACTTGGATGCTTTCGGGTTGGCTGGAATCTGGGACTGATTTGGAAGGGGAAGAACTTGCAAAACAGGTTTACAAGCGTTTGTTTGCAAAAGATGGTGTTTCTCAAGGCAGCGGTGAATTTTTAGGTGGGAAAGTATTTGAGTTTTGTGGCGACAAGATTGAGGATAATTTGCAACTTTTGGTGATTTTGTACCCCGATGAAGCTGCTTTTCGGGAATGTAGCAATTTTGATATAAGTTGGCTGGATTTACTGTGTTACCGCCATAAAATTATCTGGGCTTATGATAAAAGTCTACTTTTAAAGGATCGATTGGTGAGTAATTATAACCAAATTGTGGGGATGAGGAATACTTCTCGTCTCAATCTAAAGAAACTCCGGGAGGCGATGGGAAAATTGTCTGAGTTTGCGATCGACCTTAATTATTTGGAGTTGCAACAGAGTACAGTTAATGTTAATCTGGAGAAGTATGAGGCTAAGCTGGCCGAAATTCAAGCTAAGGCTAGACCTACTGATGATTTGAAGTTTTTGCAGGATTTTTGCGATCGGGCTAAACAACACTATCCCAAGCAAATCCAAAAAGATATTGACAATTTTCGTCCTTGTTTGGAAATATTGCGGAGTCTGACTGATACAATTAGAGGTACGGTAGAGATTAGGAAAGCTGAGAGCGATCGCACTTTTCAGACAATAGTCGGTATAGTCGGAGTCGGGCTGTCTACTGCTGGTACTGTAGGTTCTGCGGCTGCTAATTTTAAAACGGAAATCGAAGCAAATCCTACTATCAATACTGCCATAAATACGTTTGTACCAATTTTCGCTCCGGGTTCGGGATTGAGGGTAATTATGGGATTTAGTATTTTATCTGGAGTAGCAGCTAGTCTGCTGACAGCGATAATTATAGTAGTATGGCCGCGCATTTTTCGCCGTTAGTCTCGGTTGATGACATAATCGCGTTCGCGCCCCACGTCCTTACAAAATAGCGATCGTAGTTGCTAAAATATCAACAAGCAAAGCACTCCCAATCAACGATTATGACTGCCATCCAAGAGCCAACCATTAAAACGACGCCCTTTGACGATTTAATCGCCGATTTCAATAAAATAAGAAGTATCTACACAGTAGAAGAACCTCTAGAAGCCTTTAAGTTAATCATCGACCAAGAAGTGATGGTAAGTTTAATTTTAGAAGCGCACTCTAAAATTAGAGAACTATTTCCTACGGAAAGATTAGGCTTGGAAGTGAAAACCGATCCAGAAATTGCCAACTGGCGATCGCTGTGGATTGCTATCTACACTAAACTCGAAGTCGAGGAAGCTGTTGCAAAGTTAAACATCCTTGATGATAGTTGGTGGCTCGAAGCTAAAATAGCGGCCCCCAAAAATGATTTACATATTAGCCTTGAATGGGAGTCAAATGAGATTTGATTGGTCTGAATATTTTAATTTAGGTCAAGAGTTAGCTGCCACGAATAGTGACAGTTCAGCTAACAGGGAAGCCAAGTTGCGCTCAGCGATAAGTAGAGCATACTATTCGACATTTTGCCTAGCGCGAAATTACTTGCGCGACATTGAAAAAGACCCAAGACTTTTTCGTAAGAATCGCGATATCAACGAACATCAATATATAGCAGAAGAATTTATATACCACCCAACTAAAAAGAAAAACATGGTCAAAATAGGTGAAAATTTAAGCAGATTGAGAGAACTTAGGAATAAAGCTGATTATGAAGATACTATGTTTAACTTGCAAAGAGAAGCAAGAAATGCGTTAATGCTAGCTGAGAATATTATTTCAGCGTTAAGTAACTTAACTGAATAATCCCAGAAATGGGAATCGATCGCAATAAACTTTAATGGCAACTCCTGCAAAAACCCGGTTTATTGAAGAAACCGGGTTTTTTAAGACAATTACCTAACTTTTACCGTTACCGTTTCCATTGCCACCAGTCGTTTGCAAAACCCGCTTAGCTAAAGGTTCCGGCACTTCTTGCAATCGATCGAACTCCCAATTAAAAAATCCTACTCCCATTGTCTGCGATCGCAATTCTACGATCAAATTCTGCATTTCTGCGATCGGCAAATAAGCAGAAACTGCATCCCATCCCTTCCAGTCTTTTTTACCTTCGTAGCCGAGAATTTGGCCGCGGTGTCCGCTGACCAACTGCAACACCTTTGATGTACACTCGTTCGGAGCACAAATTTCAACTTTGGCGATCGGCTCCAGCAATGCCGGTTCGCACTTGGCCATTCCCTCCTGCATCGCCAAACGCGCCGCTTGCTTGAAAGCTTGTTCGGAACTGTCCACAGAATGGTAGGAACCGTTCGTCAGCGTCACCGCTACGTCTACCACCGGGAAACCCAGCGGGCCGCGGTCCAAATACTCGCGCACTCCCACTTCCACGCCGGGAATGTACTGTTTTGGGACGACGCCGCCGACTATTTTGTCGGTGAAATTGAAGCCTTCGCCTCGTGGCTGCGGTTGAATGTCGAGGTACACGTCGCCAAACTGTCCGTGTCCGCCGCTTTGGTGTTTGTAGCGGCCGTGGATGGAAGATGCAGGTTTGCGGATGGTTTCTTTGTACGGCACTTGCGGTAAGTGAGTTACCATCGGCAAGTTATACTTGCGGCGCAACCTGTCTAAGGCTACTTTCAGGTGGATTTCGCCTTGACCCCAAAGTATAATTTCGTGAGTGTCGCCGTGCTGTTCCCAGACTAAAGATGGGTCTTCTTCTAGCAATTTAGCTAAAGCGGAGCTCAGCTTAACTTCATCGTTGCGCTTTTCTGGGACGATCGCCAGTGCGTAGACAGGCGGGATGATTTCGGCTTTTGGCAATTCTTCCGATCGGTCTAGGGCCAGCGTATCGCCTGTTTTCACGCCTTCTAGCCTTCCCAAAGCCACAATTTCCCCGGCGCTGACAGACTGCAAACTTTGCGTTTGCTGGCCACTCAAGCGGTACAAACCGTTAACTCGAACGCCGTTCAAAATTGCTCCGTCTGCCAGCGTCCCCCGCCACATTCTCACTAACGATAGTTTGCCTCCCTGGGGCGTGTAATAGGTTTTGAGGATTTGAGCCAGAACTTTGTTTTCACTTAGTATAATGCGGCGGCGATCGGCTGTAGTTTCCGGTGTCGGCGCTTCCCTCAGCAAAGCTTCCAGCAGAGGCCGCACGCCGAAATCTTGTTCGGCGATGCCGATGAATACTGGCACAATTAAATCTGCGCCTAATTCCATCTTTAAATCGCGGGTAATTTCTTCGGCGTCGGGATTGATTTCTTCGAGCAATTCTTCGAGTAAATGGTCGTCAAAATTCGCCAATTCTTCGAGCATTTGCTGCCGCGCTGCGCTTTCTTGTGCTTTGAGGTGTTCTGGAAGCGGGACGGGATCTGCGGCGGCGCCGGGATGGTAGTGGTAAGCTTGTTCGGTTACTAAGTCGATAAAACCGATGATTTGTTCGTTTTTGCCGATCGGATATTGGTGAGGTACGATCGGTCTGCTGGAAACGGATTTGAGCGCCTCGAGCACGTCGGTGAAATTGCTGCCGCAAGTAGTTTCGTCTGTGCAAGCTCGATCGATCTTGTTGATGAAAACTAGGTGGGGAATTTCCCAATCATCGAGGAATTTAAACAGGGGTGCGAGGGTTAAAGTGCGATCGGCAACTGGTTCGCAAACAATTATCGCCGCATCCACACCAATCAGCGCATTGTAAGTTTCTTGGGCAAATTCTACCGAGCCCGGACAGTCGAGAAATGTGAAGCGGACGCCTTCATATTCAGCGGTGGCGGCGTTTACTTCTACGCTCATTTGGCGATCGCGTGCTTCCGGCGAACTATCACCTATTGTATTGCTATCCTTGGCATTACCTTTGCGGGTAATTGTCCCTGTCACCGACAGCAAACTTTCGAGCAGTGCGGTTTTACCGCTTAAATAAGGGCCAACAATTGCAACGTTCCGCGTGGCCCCAATGACTTTTTGGTTCATAATAGCCTCCAACAGAAAACTTGTTTTCCATTGCTCTTGGTGCAATCTGTTCTATACCATTTTCTAGACTTTTTCTAGGTTAATTTTTATTGCAGTGTCGAGCAATTTCAGATTTTGGTATGATTCTATACTTTTGACGCTAGCGTATTTTGAGTGACGCAAACACAAATTGTAGTTTTTCTTAATATTTTAAATTTTTAACCGCAGATGAAGGCAGATTAACGCAGATGAACGCAGATAAAATTTTGGTTCCCAGGAAGAGCCTGAGAACGCATTTCACTCTTGCTCTGCTTCGATTTTAGCTGTTTTTCGTGTCTAATTTCTCAGCAGTCGCAAACCGCTTAAGGTTACGATTACTGTAGAGCCTTCGTGACCGATGACGCCGAAAGGCATGGTGATATTTCCGAAAAAATTAGCCGCCAATAACAGCACAATGCAACTGAGTGCAAAAATAATGTTTTGTTTGACAACTTTTTGAGCGCGGCGGCCCAAACTAATTGCTTTAGCTAGTTGCTCTAACTTATCTGCCATTAATACGATATCAGCAGTTTCTAAAGCAACATCGCTGCCGGAAATTCCCATCGCAATGCCCACGGAAGCTTGAGCGAGGGCGGGGGCGTCGTTGATGCCGTCTCCTACCATTGCTACAGTTTGATACTGGGTTTGCAGTTGTTTTATTGCCTGCACTTTGTCTTCTGGCAAAAGTTCGGCGTACACTTCATTTATGCCTAATTGACGGGCGATGTGTTGAGCTGTTTGCTCGTTGTCGCCGGTTAGCATAATTATATGTTCTACGCCTAATTTTTGCAAGCGTTTTACCGTTGCTGCTGCTTCGGGGCGGAGGGTGTCTGCTACTGCAATGATTCCCAAAAGCTGAGCGCCTTTTGCTACCCAAACAACTGTTTTACCTTCGGCTTGCAACTGCTGGCTGATTTGAGTCAGTTCGGAAGTAGCTTCGACAAATTCGGCTTTACCAATGGCAATGATTTGATTGTTGACTTTGCCGACAATTCCTTGACCGATTTTTGCTTGTACGTCGGTAGCCGTTGACAATTGTAACTGTTGCTGCTGGGCGGCGCTGACTATTGAAGAGGCGATCGCGTGTTCGGAATGAGCTTCTAGGGCTGCTGCCAATTGCAGAACTTCTGTTTCAGTATATCCGGCTGCTGGTACAATTTGGATAACTTCAGGTTTTCCCGTGGTGAGAGTTCCGGTTTTGTCAAAGGCGATCGCCCTGACTTTACCAATCATCTCTAATTGCGCGCCACTTTTAAACAAAATCCCCTGTCTCGCCCCATTAGCAATTCCCGAAAGCAGCGCCGGCATAATCGAAGCCATCAGCGCGCAGGGGGATGCGACTACTAGGAAAATCAGCGCCCGATAAATTGTCTCTTCCCAATTCCATCCCAAAACAAAGGGCGGCAAAGTTGCCAGAAGCAAGCCTAAACCGACAATTAATTTGGCATAACCGCGCTCGAATTTTTCCACAAACATTTGAGAAGCCGGCGCTGCTGTTTGCGCTTCTTGAACCAGCCGAATCACTCGCTGAATCAAGCTGCTTTCTGGAGTTTTATGAACTTCGAGTTTCAGCGCGCCGACACCGTTAATTGTACCTGCATAGACTTCATCGCCCCTGGTTTTTTCCACGGGCATCGATTCGCCGGTAATCGAGGCTTGATCGATCGCACTGTAGCCTTCAATAATTATCGCATCTGTGGGGATGATTTCTCCGGGCTTGACTAAAATGTAATCGCCAATTTCCAATTTGCCGATCGCAACTTCCCGTTCCCCGCCGTACATTACCACCCTAGCAGTATCCGCAGTCAAACTCATCAAACTGCGGATGCTGCGTTCAGTCCGCTGCATAGCATAACCTTCAAGCGCGCCGCTAATTGCAAAGATTAAAATCAACACCGCACCGTCAACAATTAAATGATATTCTTGCCGCCATAGCCCCAAACCGGCCGCGCCCAAAGCAGCAACAATCATTAACAAATCTACATCTAATTCGCGTTCTTGAAAAAGCGTAGTTAAGCCTTCGCGGGTACTGGAATAGCCGCCGATAACATAAGCTGCGGGCAAGATTAACACGGCTACACCCAGCCAGCCGAATTGCAGCGCTAGCGAACCCAAGATTACTAGAATTCCGCACAGGGCGGCAGTCACAGCATCTGGATGTTCTTCTGCTAACTGGGAGATGTGAGAAAGTGACAAAGAATTAGAAGTCATTTGTAAAGCTTGATTTAGTAGAATGACTCCTGTAGCCTAAACATTGACATTAATGTCAATGTCAAGAGTAAAACCAAACAAAATTACAAAACTCAATAACCATCCATACCCATCCGCGTTTATCCGCCCATATCTGCGGTTAAAAAATCCAATGCAAGAATACCTGACAATCAAACAACTTACAGAAGCGGTAAAAGGCACAATTACCCCTCGGATGGTGCGACATTATCACGCTTTGGGGCTGCTATCTCCGGCGGTACGATCGACCTCTAACTACAGACTGTACACCCGCAGCGACGTGCAAAGACTGCAAAGAATAGTTGCACTCAAGCAGCAAGGCTTTCAACTGTCTCACATCCGCAAACTGTTAGAAACTGACGCGGATGCTTCCCCAAACGCGCTGATGGCGACTCTGCAACGGCAATATCTGTCGGTTATTCAGCAAATTGTTCGCCTCAGAGAAACGGCTTCGGCGCTGGAAGGATTGCTGGGGCGGGATATTTCCTGTCAAGCTGTGCAAGCCGACGCATTGGCGCAATTAAGGCTGTTGCAGGCGGAAACTGAGGGGGGGTTGGATGAGTTGGAACAACTTTGGGAGGGTTGGGATGCGGGGGCGCACACTCACCCGGAGGATTTTGGGGAGTCGTTGCAGCTTTTGTTGCCGGATTTGGGCGATCGCTCGGAAATTGAGGTAGACTTGCTTTCAAAACTGGTGTTAGCCTGCGGAGATTGTTCGCTGCTGCCGTTTGTGAAGTTGAGCGAAACGGCGATTAAATCGGCGCGGGAAGCTTTGAAAAATCAGTGTCAAATTGTGGCTGATGTGCCGCCTGTTTTTGCAGCTTTGGATCGGACTAGATTGGCGCATTTGGGAACAAGTATTGAAACTTTAATTGATGACCCGCACATCAATGCTGCGGCGGAAGCGGAACAGGAATTCTGGCGGCAGGGTGAGTGGTTGGAAAAGTTATTGAAACTGGAAAAAGGCTGTATATTGGTAATAGGATACGCGCCGTCTGTGCTGATGGCGGTTTGCGAGGCGATCGAGTGTGGGCAACTGCAACCGGCTTTGGTAATTGGTATGCCGATCGGTTTTAGTCATTCTCCGGTGGCGAAACGGCGGTTAGTGCGATCGGGCGTTGCTTATATTACGACTGTGGGGACTTTTGGCGGCGGATTGTTGGCGGCAGTTGCTTTGAATGCTTTGGTTGAGTCTTTGATTGAAAAGCCGAATTGTCATTGTCATCTTAAGTAAAAATTGGCTTGAGAAAAGCGTACAAATCAAATTTTCCTGTATCGGAATTTGTTTGATCGCACAATTCTGGCTTGAAACCTAGTTCAAAGAGTATGGCAAAAAGAAGTGTTTATATTCTAAGTATTACTCCGATTTTTCGGGGTTTAAGACAGCAATATCTGACTTCATTACTCAGGTTGCTATCACCCCTAAACAACATTTGGATTCTCTTTTAACATTAAACTTTCGGAGATTTAACCCAGAGCAATTAACCGCAAAAGGTACTCAGCTACTCACCATTATCTTTGACCGTGGTGAGTATATCTTGTACTTTTTGAAAGGGAAGTTTAGTTATTCTGGCTGCCGATCGGGCACTGAGGCTGCATCTTTGACTCGTGTTTTTGGTTGGCTGTTAGCATAAGGACGAATCAAGACAGACTTCTTAAGCCGTTTGACGCCACTCAAAACCAAGAGTGCAAACAGCGTTCCTATCAAACTCATCACCCACAAACCGCAGCCTGCCGCTGCACCTAATCCGGCAGCCAACCAAATAGTGGCGGCGGAAGTTAATCCTTTGACTTCAGCTTTACCCCGTGGGTATTGAGTTTGTTGCAGAATGATTCCGCCCCCCAGAAAGCCTACCCCTGTGGCAACTCCTTGGATAGTTCGGCTCAAAGCATTGGAAGAGGAAAAGGTGCTGTCGCCATCCATCTGCAAAGGAATCATTACAAATATAGCTGCGCCTAGACTCACAATCATAAAGGTTCTTAAACCTGCTGGTCTACCTGGCTGCTGGCGGTTCATGCCGATCGCGAAGCCTACCAGTAGTGCAGCCGTCAGCCTAAAGGTGACTGTTTGCCAATCGTTGGGGCTGAAAAAGATAGAACTCATTGCCTGTAATCCTACTAGAACTCGCTCTTCACGCGCACGCATTCCCAGGCGTGGCAGGCTGACTTCATGTAACTCCAGTTAGTCGCTAGATTTACTAGGGAATCAGGTTAAGTTTAAGTTAAGACTAAGTTAAATTCAAGTAGAGGTTCGGCTTGATGTGCGTCCCCGAAACGTCAAACGCTGGAAGTCGTACGCTTTGTGGAGGCGCTTGGCTAATAGGTTGCAGAGAAATATCTGCAGTTGCAAATTTACATCGTTGCTTCTTTCTTCACCACTTCCCCAAAGCCCCCCAAACAGTACCCGAAACCACCCCCCAAATCGCCCCCAAACCAGCCCCCACGATCGCCCCCGCCACAGGTCCCAACTCCACCGGCACCCCAGCGCTAACAGCCGGAAACATCGCAGACACCCCCGCACCTAACACCGCACCCGCAAAAGTACCCAAAAAACTGCCCCAAATCGCCCCCAAAGTCCCACCACTTACACCCGAAGGCTGAAACGAAATCGGCAACTTCGGCGAAAACCCGCAAAAACCCAACAAACCCCCAGAAACCACACCTCCAAGAGCACCCACACCAGCCGCCACGATCGCCACACCCAGCAGCAAACCCGCAAACTCATTCACCGGCCGCATCTGGACACCGTATTGCTGCCAAACAACCAGCCCAGTCCCCAAAAAAACACCAGCCAGAGTCCCCACAAACGAGCCCCAGACAGCCCCCAAATACCCTCCTCGTCGGCCCCACACCCTCCCCATTGGCAGCGCCAGAGGAGGCTGAAAAGTTGCCCAAACACAGCCCCAGAGAGCACCAACCCCCGCCCCAGCCAAAATCCTCTCCCCGATCCCCGGAGTGCTATTAATCGCGCCAAACACCGCACCGCCGATCGCCGCCAACAAGAAAGCCCCCCAAGACGCCCCCACCAAAACTCCGCCCCACTTCCGCCAAATCTGATTCGGCGGCAAAGTAAAAACGCCCCACATCATCCCAAAAAAACAGCCCCAAATCGTACCAACAAAAATCGCCCCCAAAATAGCGCCGCCGCCCTCAGCTATTACCGAATAAATCCCCCCGATCGCCGCCAAACACAAACTACCCCAAACACCTCCCCAAGCAGCATCCTGAACAATGCGCTCAAACTTGCCCACCGGAACCCGAGGCGCCGGAGTCCGACTCCGAGAAGACATCGGCATCGGTAGCAAGGGCACTGCGTACTGGCCGAGGGGGCGCGGCAGCCCCGTGGCGGGCTGTTGCCGACGCATTGCGGGCTGGGTCACGACGGGCGGTGGTTGGGGCTTTTTACGCTTGATTTTCGCGGGCTGCAAGTGCAATCCGTTGCTGACTGCTTGTCGCGAAGGAAACGGATCGCGGCCTTTGAGGAGTTTTGCCCGATCGCACCAAGGGCACCGACTGAGATGATTTCCGTATTTATGCTGACTGTTTTTGCTGCAAGTAACTAAAGCTTCTTCCGCTTCCCGAATCGCATTCACCCAAGTTTTCGCATCCGGGCGCGCCGAAGGATTGCCGTGCCCTTCCTCAAAACAGCGGATAAACATCTGCCGCAGTCGCGGATGCAGCATCTCAAAAGGAGGCGCAGCCGGCATCGGGCGGTAGGGAATCCGTTTCGTACCTGTGGGGAAATGGCCCGATCGAATTCTCGCTTCCAAAGACGGCGGTTCGTCGCTACCGAGATAAACTCCCGCAAACGGGTGCGTACCTTCCATCAGCAATTGAAAAATTAATACAGCTAAACCGAACAAATCGTGCTCTGGAGATCGATCGATATCGCGGAAAGTCTGGCCCTGCAACTCCGGCGGCGTAAACTCGGGTTTCCCCACGGGACACCGATAAACGTAACCCGTATAAGGATCACGCACTTGGAACGAATCCGTGTCTACCAGCGTTACCAACGCCGTATCAGTGACGAGAATGTTCGACTCGTTTACGTCGCCGATGACGTAACCCCTGACGTGGAGGGCGTTTACAGCCGAGGCGAGGTTTCTGGCGGTACGGTGGAGGTAAAGATAGCTAAATAGCGGTTTTTGTTCGCGCCTGGTTTTGGGAGTGTAGAAAGTGTGTACCGGCATCACTTTGTTGACGCGCGGCATCACAAAACCAACGATTTTTTCTCGCCCGCCGACAGTATGCAGCAAATCGATCGGCCAAGCAATGGAAGCGTGTCCCGGTTCCGCGATCGGCGCATCCGGCGGCATACTGAACATGACTGTGAGTTTGTCGCCGTCTTCGTCTGTCGGTTTGTGGTAGATTTTGGCTACAAGGGACGAGTCTTGGGCGATCGGGTAGATGCGACCTTCACCCCCACTGGCGATCGCAGTTTTGGTGTCGATCGCAATCAGTTGTCCGCTAAATTGGCGCTGCAACTGCATAGAATTCCGTTATGGGATACAGGATTTGGAAGCCATGACTCAATAAACTTGACTTGCCCATTAAATCTTACCTTTGTTATGACTTAGGCACCGGTGAGGAGAGACCGGGTTTTTCACCAAAAGACGTGTTGCAGACCGCAGATTCGGTAAAAAACCCGATTTCTTGGGGGGGAGTGGTTAAGCCCTGTTGCTGTTAGTGGGATGGGCATCCCGCCCGTCCATCGATTAGTGGAATGGGCGTCTCGCCCGTCCGCGCTATCAAAATTAGATGTGAACCAGCTTCAAATCCACCGACAATAACAACATTTTATCCTCAATTTTTTGTCTGACGGCCGGTGTCACCTGACAATTATCGCTGTTGAGGCATTCCACCAGCAAGTTGTGGGCATAGTAATACTGTTTCAGCAGAGTTTTCTGTTGGGGGCGAAAGTCTCGATTGTAGTCCATCGCACTTTTGAATTTTGCCAGCCAACAGCTACCGCACTCTTTGCGCCACTTTTTCCAGTTTTGCAAATCAGGCATCTCCGTCTGAAATTGTGCCAGCAGTTGTTTAAGTTCTGGTTCAATATCCAGCGCCCAAATGCGAACCAAAATACCCGCCACATCATTATCAAAAGCCAATTTCAGAGACTCGTTAACATCTGCAAATTCTACATTTTTTCCCGCCTTTGCCAAACAATTCCGCAACTTGCGAACTTTCGATCTATCAAACTTCAGACTCGGATCGAGGACGCGAGTCAAAGCCAAATCGAGAACGCAAACTAAGGCAACATAAAAAGCGCGAATCTCGACGGGTTTGTAATTCCTTTGCACTAACTGAGACTTGTGATTTGCCCAGATTAGCAACTGCTGCAAAGTTTCATCCTTAGCCGCCATGCTGTCAATTTTTTGTTGCATCAGCAGCAAAAGTTCGTCAGCAGGTTGCAAAATGCTGACAACTCTCACAAATTCATTTTTCCACTTTTTGTCGGTAATTCGGCTGACTAATTCTGGCAGCGAGTCAGGGTTGGCACTGTCAATCACATATTCTGGTTGAGTTTCGCTTTCCTCTAGCAGTTCGTCAACTGCGCTTTTGATAAAGTTATCCACCAACCAGTCGCGGGTACGCGAGAAATTGCTCTCCAACTCTAGGTAATGACTGCCTAATTTTGCCTTAAAGTCTTTAGGAAAAATCTTTTTAGCCACTAACATATTTTTCCAGCGAGTTAGCTGGCTGGCGTTGCGTTCAGGAAAGCGGTTGTACAAATAGTCGATCGCGATCGCATCTAGAATATCCGCCCCCAGGATTTCCCGCCGTTTTACCTCGTTTTCGGTCCCAATTTTTCGCCGCTGTGTCAGATCCCCATGCTGGCTAACATTTGGTTCAATCAATTGCTGAATCAGCCAGTTTCTCCCACGAAAAAAATCTCGATCAAACTCCAAGTAAATCGCGCCAAACAAAGCTTCAAAAGTCTCTGAAAAATTTCTATTGTACTCGCTTTCTTCTGTTTGTTTCCTGTTCCAGACGCGCCAGCCTAGTTCATTTAATGTCAAATTTTGTGCAAAATCCGCAAGTTTTTTGGGATCTGCTAAATGAGCTTTTAAGGTTGAGATAGCATCGGGATCGAGTTCGGGATATTCGCGGTACAGGTAATCGGTAACAACAGCACCGAAAATCGCTCCCCCTAAGAGTGACAGCCGTTTGTACTTAACCTCTTGCCAAGCGGGAGACTCCTCCGGGCGATCGGAGTAATAGCTGGTAGAGTAACGGCAATTTAAGGCGATTTCCAGCAGTTTTGTCTGGTGAAAGCTGGGAATGTCGATCGCTGCTTTGACCGCTTCAATATCTACATTTTTATGTTTAAGTCTCTCTAATTCTTCTTCACATTTACCCCACTTTTCCAACCACTCACCGCCCGCATCTTCCACATACAAATCTACAAAATCTACCCCGTAATTCATCCATTCATCCTGCATTTTTCTGGCTGCTTCCAGTTCTTCCCAGACTTTTTGCAAGTTATTTTCAACGGTGTGCGTACCTTGTACTGTCATAGTATTTGATTTTGATGTAATTAGATTTTATTTCCAACAATTCCACCGCGATTAAATCAAATCTCAATTCAACTTAGGCCGAGTTGCTACTTATTTTCACAAGATTGATTGCTGCGGTAAATCTTCCCGTTATTTAGCCTTCGTATCAAGCACCTCTTGCCAGCATCTGGCAGACCCCTCCCGGAGACAGAAAAGGGGACGAAAAATCTTGGTCTCTTTTCCCTTTTCCAGAAGCAGGCTGGGGGTTAGCTTTTTGGCATTGTCGAAAATTGTGCAATATGTGAGTTAGTCAAATTTTTTTTCACAGAGTTTGGAGCAGTCGAACTATTCTCAGCAGCAGATATGCTTGATTTACGGGAACTTGAGGTAACGACCTGCGGGCAAATTATCACTATTATATAATGCTATATTTACTAACTGGTTCAGGAAATTTGCATCATTTTTATCATAACTTAAAAATAATCCTCTGTCAATCCCCCAATCTCGAAGAGTTTGTTGCCAATTCTGATATTTTTGTTCAGAGAATTCATCCGAAAGAGTAGTCACTTGGATACAGAGGGGCTGCTGTTGGCGGTTGCTAACGATCGAATCGGTTGCCATAGAAAGATCGGCAACATATCGATACAAAACAGTGCCTTGGCGATCGACAATTCGGGCTGCGATCGCACGAATCACGATATCATCTCCCGGATCGAATTGGCCGGCCTTGAGTTTTTGTTTCCAGATGTAAAATTTGCGATCGTTTTCGCTCAGCCATTTAGGAAATAGATAGCTGTACCAATACCTTTCCCCCGGCGTCATTAACTCAAAAGCGGCTTGCTGTTCTCTTTCCGAAGGTAGAGATTGAACTGCCAGCCAAACCTGAGAATCTCGGATAAGCTGCAGCAAAAAAGCCATCACAAATTTTTTAGCCGTTAGCGAACCGGGTTTAACATCTTTCACCCAGCGATTGATTTCATCCAATCTTCTCGCCAAACTCGGATCTATTGGATCTGCTGCGCTAATTAGGGAGTTGAGCTTATCCTTAATCTCTTGTGCTTGCAAACGACGACCTACTGTACAAACTAAAGCAGAATTGTTGACACCTCGATTTTATTATAGAACCGCGCCAAATTTTCACCGATCGCGAGACAGCGCTAACAATTTTTGTGGGGTAGGTATCCTGACAGCCCTTGACTTTATCTTTAGGAGATGTCTATTTAATAGTTGCTGCCGATTCCCGCAGGCGCAGGTACAATAAAACCAAATAAACATTCATCAACGGTGCTGCTAAAAATCCGAGTATATTACCCACAAGCTGAGATGCTAGCAAATTTCCCGTAGAACTGATTAATATGACCATCAAAACTATTGGCACAAAAGCCACAAAAACTATCAAAAAATACGAGCGAAATACCAACCACCAGTGCCCTTTCGTTAATTCCCAACTGCTACTAATACTGTCCAGCGCCGAAGAGTTATCAATGACGGTAGCGTAAAAGGAAAACATTAAGCGATATGATACATAAAGCCCGGGAATTATTAGTGCAATGCAGCCAGCAAGCACCAGCAGCAAACACATAATATAAGCCCCAATGAGTGGCAGCAATCTTTTGTTTGCTTGATTGAAAGCCTGACCTACAGTTACGGAATTTTTTCTCAAACTTCGGTAAGTGTAGAAAATCATGGCTCCCGACAACAAAGGAATTACCGCGAACCAGTAGATAATATTAAAAGCAACACCTGCAGAACCTAGCTTGCCCAAACTATTGAGCGCTGCAAATATCAAACTGAGAGAGTTAATTATCAACAGGGGAGCGTATATAGGCCCCGTAGTAGCAAATGTTTCTCGCAACAAGCTTCTGGCACTAATTCGTGGATATGTCATAATTTTTTATCCGCTTTTTGTAAGTGGAGTTGAACAGACTAAACATTGCTCGAAAAAGTTGCTAACAATAATGTTAAGTCATCATCGGTGCGTTCGGAAACGCGGGGCGATCGCAAAAATGACTCTAACTGCTGTTTCGCATCTTCTTCTTCTTTCCACTCGCCAGAAAACCGAAACAAAGGCGCAAAAAACGGTCCATGTGGCGTGCCTTCTGGGATTTTGAGAGCTAGCATTTGCAAGCCGTCGGAAAAAACAGCCAAGTGCCGCAGTTTTTCCCGCAGTACCTGAAATTGCGCTGTTTCAATTGCATTCGGCGAAATCAAAAAAATCGTTTCGTTGATGTATTCGCCGCAGGGAGGTACAGTCAGGGCGATCGCATTTCCTGCACTGTCACCTGCTACCGCCGCACCGTCGCCGATTTGAGCAACTGCGATTAATTCTGGCGTAGCAACAACCGCAATTAAAGTGCAGGCTAAATCTCTCGCAGCCACTTCCCGCACTGCAGCTTCTGCTTCTACCTGCGCCCGCGCAACTTGCAGTGATGCTGTCAAAAATACCTGCCATTCGTCGTCATTTTCAGGCAGCCTTTCTTGTTGGCAAATCGTTTCGACAACCGCTTCCACAGCAATTTTTGCCCCAACTTCTGCGAGTGCTGCCGATCCCGCACCATCGGCAACCGCTGCCGCTAAAACACCGTTTGGCAAGAGACGCCAGCAGTGGGCATCTTGACAAGGCTGCGCTCTTTTTTCGTGGCTCGTACCTATCACCGATGCCGCTACAACTTGCCAATTAAAGGATGAATTCTGCATTAATAACTCTTTAACTCAAAACTT
>NZ_JAUBQR010000424.1:0-1748 GCF_036701385.1 Microcoleus sp. Pol12B4
ATAAGTCTTGGTGTAGAGTTGGGGGATTTAAAGAATGAAGTTTTATTAGAACAATTGCTGGCCAAGGCTGACAAACTAATGTACGAGCATAAACGCACCAAACGCTGTTTAAATCCTCAACCGTTCTTTTAAGAACAACTATATCGGAGTGCCATAAGCATTATTTATTAAACGTGAGTTCAACCGAGAAAGAGTAAACTGAAAACAAGGTAGGGAAAAAGCTTAAAAAGTTTAGCCCCTCAGCCGGAAAACACGATGCAGTAAACATCATCACACCTAAACCTGACAGGGTAGCAACCCCCTTAAAAGCTCTGCCTGTATTAGGTTAAGGGTGTGTGCGATCAAAAAATTTCGTAGGTATTGTCCACAATCCTGAGCTAAAATCGCCTGACTGATTCTGTATGGGTGGAGAGTTTGCCTACAGTTGTATTCTTTGTTTAAGCTGGTATTATTTGCACAAACCGATTTTATTTATTTATTTGCCCGATTGCGCTAAAATGATGCCTAACTGAACTGCAATTACTCCTAGTATGGCACTGCCTGCCCAGTAAAAAGCGGCGATGCTGTAAGATCGATCGCGCCACAAGACATTCGTCTCTAAACCGTAAGTTGAAAAAGTAGTATAAGCACCCAAAAAGCCCGTTGCTACCATTAACCGCACTTCCGACGGAATAGTCGGCACTCGTTCAAAAGCGAGGGTAATAAAAAATCCCATAGCCAAGCAACCCGTGATGTTAATAAAAAAAGTTCCGTAGGGAAAAGCCGTACCGAAACGGCTGGCAAACCACAAGGTGATATAATAGCGGCTCAAAGCGCCGGCAACGGCACCTAAACTAATTGCGATCGGATGGCGCAGATTCGGGTCTTGCAGCATACAGCTATTAAATATTTGCTACTTGATATAGAGATGGATTTTAGATTCAGCGGACTTATGTAAAGTATTGTAGGATTAAATTGGCGATCGCTCTAGCTATTCGCAATTAAAATTAAGAGAGAGTATTTATGCAAATTGTGCTGGCTACCTTAGACGATGGCTTAGTTAGAGCGTGGGAAAGCACTTGCGGCAGTATGAAAAATGTAAAGATACATCACGGTTCAATATTTGATGTGAAATGCGATGCTATTGTTAGTCCGGGGAATAGTTTTGGTTTCATGGACGACGGCTTAGATTTAGAAATTTCGGAATATTTTGGAGGGCAGGTTCTTGAACGCTTGCAAAAACTAATTCAGGCTCGACATCACGGCGAACTCTTAGTAGGAATGGCAGAAATTGTAGACACCGATCATGCTGAAATTCCCTATTTAATAGCTGCACCAATTATGCGCGTTCCCACAGTTCTAAGAGAAACAGTAAATGTTTATCTAGCAACACGCGCTATTTTGACTCTTGTAAAATTTGGCTCAGTCCCAGATGGAACGCCAGTCAAACATATAATTGAAACTATCGCTATTCCCGGCATGGGTACGGGAATGGGCAAAATGCCTCCACATATCTGCGCCAATCAAATGAAAGTTGCGCTCGAAGAGATCCTCTTATCTCAGTACGAATTTCCTCAATCTTTACTGCACGCTCAAAGATGTCACCACTTGTTATATACGGACGAGAGCGAAGATTTGCAGTTGGAAAATTGAAACTATTAAATTTGCCCGTTTTATTGTGTTGAGAAACCAAGTTTATTAATGTGTGTTTTTTTAGGTATAGAGACTTATCACAAATTTAAGTGCGCTAAACCGTACCTACAAGTTGG
>NZ_JAUBQR010000239.1:0-10301 GCF_036701385.1 Microcoleus sp. Pol12B4
ACAACCAGCATTCCGGGAGTTTTCGCCGCTGGGGACTGTCGCCGGGGACAAAGTTTGGTGGTTTGGGCGATTAATGAAGGGCGCGGCGTGGCCCGGGAGTGCGACCTTTATCTGATGGGGAGCACGGATTTGCCTTAGTTTTTAGGATTTACGCAGAGACTCTAGTTGTAGGGTGTGCACGGCGCACCTTACAACTACATAGTTGTGTAAAAAATATATTATAAAAATTGACTCATGTAGCGTAAGTCTTGTTAAAGCAATATGTACTCATCTTACAATACAAAACCGTGTAATCTGTTGCTGCTAGTAGGACTCAAAGGAGTTGGCAAGACGTTCATTGGTAGTGTTTTGGAGCAATATCTAGATGTAAAGTTTCTACGGATTGAACCTATATTTCTTGAGGTGCTTAGGCTAGAGCCAGGATTAGAAGGAATTCCGTTGGAGAAACGAGGATTCCAAATTGTGTTAGAAAAACTGGATGAGTTAGCTCAATCACATTCCACCCTTTGCATCGAGTCTACAGGCACAGCCCATACCTTCTCAGAGTTATTAACAGCCTTGCGACAAGGCTTCCGCGTGTTCCTAATCCATGTACAAGCTCCACTCGATACCTGTATAGAGCGAGTCATGACGAGAGATGTCTCAACCCACATTCCTGTTTCAGACCATAGGTTAAAAGAAATTAATGAACGTGCGTTGCTGGTCGATTTGCCTTGGGATTTAGAGATTGATAATTCTGAGTTCCAGGATGAGACTGCTATTGCTCAATCGGTAGAGAAGCTTTTACAGGCTTAATCCGAAACCGGGCTTTTAGGTTGCCCTCGCTCAACCAAAATTCAACGGATCGACATCAATAGTTAAACTAACAGAACGCGGCGTGCGATCGCGCAATCCGATCAAATCCGACAAATCCACCGACTCATCCAAAGGCAACTTCAGCAAAATCTGCCACCGATATCGATTTGCCACCCGCATAATCGTCGCAGGTGCAGGCCCCAACAACTCACACCCCGGTAGAGACAATCGCTCAATATACTCCTGACAAACAGACGCCAATTGTACCGCCGTCACCGCCACTTCCGCCGCATCTACACTGCTCAACCGCAACAAAACCAGCCGCCCCGAAGGAGGATAATTCAGCGTCGCTCTTTCTGCTAATTCTGTTTCCACAAAACCTGCATATTCGTGCCGCCTAACTGCTTGAATAACCCGATGTTCGGGAGTGTAAGTTTGAATAATTACCCGCCCCGGATCGTCGCCTCTGCCCGCACGGCCCGCGACTTGAGTTAATGTTTGAAAAGCTCGTTCGCTGGCCCGATAATCGGATAAGTTCAGCAACCCGTCAGCAGACACAACTCCCACCAAGGTGACTCCCGCTAAATCTAACCCTTTCGTCAGCATTTGCGTACCCAACAAAATGTCAGCTTCCCCATTGGCAAATTGCGTTAACAATCTGCGGTGATCGCCCTTATTTCTAGTCGTATCGCTGTCAAACCGAATTGCCCGCAATTCTGGAAACAATCTCGTTAATTCCTGTTCGACTCGCTGAGTGCCGCTGCCAAAGTTTTTGAAGTAAGGAGAACGGCATTCCGGGCAGTTTTGAGGGTGTCGTTCCGTGTGGTTGCAGTAGTGACAGCGCAATATTTCTGCTGTTGCTTCGCCGACGTGGTGATAAGACAGGGAAACATCGCAATTCGGGCATTCCATCACATAGCCGCAACTTCGACAAGAGACAAAGGTACTGTGTCCTCTTCTGTGAATAAACAGGATACCTTGCTGTTGTCTTGCTTGCAATTGTTCCAGCGCGTTTTGCAGGGAAGCGCTGAAAATTGAGCGGTTTCCTTGCCGCAATTCTTGGCGCATATCCACTATTTCCACAGGTGGCATGGGGCGGGAATAAATGCGATCGGGCAATGATAAATAATGGATATTTGGTAACGAGTAATAATCTCGGCGCGTCCCCACCAAAGTCTCTAATGCTGGCGTTGCGGAACCTAAAATCAAGGGACAATTTTCTAATTCGGCGCGCCATTTGGCAACGGTGCGGGCGTGGTAGCAGGGGGCTGGTTGGTCTTGTTTGAAGCTGCTGTCGTGTTCTTCATCGAGGATAATTAAGCCGAGGTGAGGTAAAGGAGCAAAAATGGCCGATCGCGTGCCGATGACAATTTGCGGGGTTCCCGTCAGCATCTGACGCCATGTATCGTAACGTTCGCCGTCGGATAGGGCGCTGTGGTACACGCAAATTTGCTCGCCAAAACGGGCTCGGAATCTGTCTGTAAGTTGCGGTGTCAAACCGATTTCGGGAACGAGTACGAGGGCGGATTTGCCGCTGGCTAGGATTGGGGCGATCGCCTGCAAATACACTTCGGTTTTCCCGGAACCTGTAACGCCGTGCAGCAGCACTTGACGGAATCCCGAAAAAGAGTTAATAAACGCTAAAGCTTCAGCTTGAAAATGAGTTAAAGTTTTGGGTGCATCTGGCAATTGAGAAATTCCGCGATCGCCCCTGATCACTTCCCTTTGGTCGATAACAACGGTACCTTTTTGTTCCAAATTTTTGACAACAGAAGAACTCGCGCTGCAAATTCTCAGCAAATCGTTCATCCACATTTCACCGCCACCGCGCCGCAAAACTTCCAATACTTCTTGTTGCCGCTGGGTTAAATCTGTGACAAATGCGCTATCAATTAATGTCACTGCAGGTTTGAGTTTTGGTTTGGGAGGATTGGGAGGTTCTAAATAACTTTCTACCCAACCGCGTTTCAACAAATCTTTCAATCCCCGATAACTTCCCTTAACTTGGCGCTGGAGGTATTGCCAAGTGTAATCGCCGTTTTTTTGAGCTTGCAGCAATTGCAAAATTTGACTCGCGGCGGGATTGAGAAATGTTTCGGCATTCGGAGAAATTGCGTCCTTAATTAAGCGAATTCGGCGCACGGAACGGCTTAATAAACCGGGCGGAAGGGACGCTCTAATTACTTGAATTAAAGGTGTGCAATAATAGGTGGCAGTGCGATCGAGCAATTCCCAGTAAGTCGGTGGGAAAAAACCTGTACTGACAACATCTTCGACATCTTTAACCCGCGCCGGATCTAAGTCTGGCGGCAGTTGAGAAATGAACCGAATCGCGATCGCCCCTACCTGTTGACTGCCAAAGGGTACACTCAAAATATCCCCTGGTTGCACGGTAAGTTCCGCAGGTAAACGATAGGTAAATAACTTATTTTCCTCCCCTGGGGAGTCCCCCGCAACCCGGAAAGGAGAGTCCACCAATACCTCGATCCACTCTGCCGGCACGGTGGGGCGCTGTGGCGGTTCGCTGCTGCCGTAGGATGCCCCGGCCTCTGCCGCTATAGGGGTTGACAAACCAAAAGTGACAGTAGACATAGGGTTGCACATCAAACTAGGAGGAGCCGCAGTCAAAGGGAGTTTTCATTATCCCTCAGTTTAGCTCGATCGATCGATCTTAGCGGCCGAAATTGGCGATCGGAATTTCGATCACCAATTCAGTCCCTTCTCCAATTGCGGAGATGCACTCCAAGCTGCCGCCGTGTTTGTCCACAACAATCTGATAGCTAATTGACAATCCCAAACCCGTCCCGTGACCAACGGGTTTGGTGGTAAAAAACGGATCGAAAATTTTCGCTTTTACAGATTCATTCATTCCCATACCATTATCTTTGATGCTAATTTTTGCCCCGTTTTCGGAAATAATAGAAGTAGTAATTGTCATCTGGATAGGGTTGGCTTCTATCTCGTCCATTGAGGAATTTTGCTCTCGCTCCCGCAGGGCATCCACAGCATTATTAATGATGTTCATGAACACTTGATTTAATTGTCCAGCATAGCACTCTACCTTGGGCACAGATCCATAATTTTTAATAATTTTTATAGCCGAACGACCTGGTTTTTCTTTAGTTAAATGCTGCAAAATTAACAAGGTGCTGTCAATCCCTTCATGAAGGTTAACAGGTTTTTTTTCACCTTCATCTACCCGCGCAAAGTTCCGTAAAGTCAACACAATTTCGCGGATGCGCTCGGAGCCAACTTTCATTGACGAAAGAGTTTTCAACAAATCTTCGCGCAGAAAGTCGAGGTCAATTTTTTCCAGGAAAGCTTCCATCTCTGCATCTATTTCGGGATAACGATCCTGGTACATAGCGAGCAGTTTTAAGATGTCTCCTGCATAGTCATTGACATAGCTAATATTGCCGTAGATGAAGTTAACGGGATTGTTGATTTCGTGAGCAATACCAGCTACCAAAATGCCCAAAGCCGACATTTTTTCGGCTTCGATTAATTTGAGCTGCGTTGTTTGCTGATTTTCCAGAGCTTTTTCTAGTGTAGACATTCTTGCTTTTAAAAGATTTTTGGAATCTCTAAATTCCTCAGTGAGCTTTTTTAGCAAAGATTCTTTTTTTTGATTAAGGGCTTGTAATTGGCTGCGTTCAGTTTCCGATTTTTCGAGTTTTTCCCGCAGGAGTCGATTTTCCTTTTCCAGCTCTTTGATTCTGTCGTCCCAGTCGGTTGGTTCCATCGGCTATTATTTTGAACCTAAAAATAGTGTCATAAAAGTTTTATGAGGAAATTTAGTTGCACCCTTTACCTAGTTAGAATTTCGGCGCACATCGCCTAGCCAATTGTGTCCGAAAAATTCAACGGTTCCTTTATTTTGGTCGATATAAAAATATTATCTAAGATACATTCAAAATGTCAACATATTAACAATAAATCTAGTTAAAACCGCTTGCTACTTGTATTCCCCGCTCTCGCATTTGCGGAGTTTTCATCCGATTCTTGATAAATAAGCAGGGCGATCGCAAACTTATAAAGGCGGGTCCAGCGCGAAAAATTGCCCGATTCAGACAACCTTTGTACAAAACCCGTCGGCAATGCAAAGCGAAAATATTAAATGTGAGTGCGATCGACCGGGGGCGACGGGAAAAGTGCGATCGACGGGGCGCGCGATCGCGCACAAGCAATCTCAAGTAACAAGCTTATTGCTTTCTCCCAGAACGCAATCACACTATAGCATTGCTGAGAAATCTCACTTTAATGTGTCGATCGTACTCACACACCCGCACCATTTTGTGCTAAGAACTACTACTTGTGACAACATCGACACAGCAGTTTATATTTGGAGAGTAATTGATGTCAGGTAGCGAAGTTCGTGCAGACTTTTGGATGAGCGAGTACATTACCCCTTGGGATATTTACGTTCACGGCGTCATCGCGGTGCTCGCTTACAAGAAAACAGCCTATCAAGAAATGTACGTAGTTCAGACCGGTACTTACGGCAAAGGCTTAGTTTTAGACGGTAAGTGGCAATCTTGTACAGGCGACGAGTTTCTGTACCACGAACCCCTGGTACACCCAGCCATGATTTGTCACGGTTCACCCAAAAAAGTCCTCGTTCTCGGTGGCGGAGAAGGAGCTACAATTAGAGAAGTGCTGCGCTGGAAAACAGTTGAAAAAGTCGTGATGATCGACATTGATGGCGAAGTAGTAGAAGCTTGTCGCGAACACCTGCCAGAAATGCACCAAAACGCCTTTGACGACCCCCGCTGCGAAGTAGTAATCGGCGATGCTTTGGACTATTTAGACAACACAGACAAAGATTGGGATATTGTCATTTCTGACTTGTCCGATCCCATTGAAGAAGGCCCATCTTTCCAGTTGTTTACCAAGGAGTATTTTGAGAAAGTTCGCAGCGTAATGTCACCTAACGGATATTTCGTAGTGCAAGCAGGTCCCGTTTCTCCGGCAGAAATGAAAATGCACGCTCGCATTGTGAATACCCTGAAATCTGTTTTCTCCAATGTTCAATCCTGCACCAGCTTTATTTCTACTTACGGAGCTCCTTGGGGTTTTGCGATAGCTTCTAATCAAGAAATAAATACGCGGCCCGAACCCGCAGTTACTGACAAATTACTCGCCGAGAAAACAACTGGCGGGTTGCGGATGTTCGACGGAATTACACTGTTGGGGTTGATGCAGCTTCCCGGTCACTTGCGGCAGGTAATCGCCGCTGAAACTGAAGTTTACACTATGGCAGCACCGCCTAAGTTTTTCGGGAAAGGTTCAGTCAGTCAGTGAAGTTAAATTGAAAGAGAAAACTCGTTTGGAGTAACTGAGATGAACAATTTAATTCGCATAGTCGCTGCAATTTTTCTTCCCCCTCTGGGCGTATTTTTGACTGTCGGCATCGGTACTGATTTTTGGATTAACCTGGTTCTCACGTTTTTGGGCTTTATTCCCGGTATCATTCACGCTGTTTGGGTGATTGCTAAGCACGATCGAGCTTAACTTGAAAGCAAATCCAGTTTTGGGATAATAAACAGGCAAGAGAAAATAAAATTTCTTTTGCCTGTTTTTACCAATTAATCTGGATTAAATCAGCGTTCATCCGCGTTCCTCTGCGGTTAAAAATAAAAAAATCTAATTCTTCTTATGACAATTAGATTGCACCTCAAGTTCTTCACAAACCAATTCAGCAATTTTTTTCGCCGCCCCCGATTCTCCTCGAGCCGCACGCAAACGATCGCCCATCTGTGCTAATTTATCAGGATGGCTCAAATAGTCGATCGCCAATTGAGCAATGACTTCCGGTTCCAGCTTCCCAATTAACTCCGGTACAATCTCTTCCTGTGCCCAAATATTCGGCCAAGCATAAAGCTTTCCCTTTCCCAATTGCCAGATTAGCCAATTAATCCCCGTCGCAAAAGCTGAACCGACTAACGGCAAATTTGCCAGCAATCCCGGCAAACCATCCCAAGCTTTCATCGCATCCAATTGCTGCGTCGGAATCAAAACAATCATCGGTACGGCTAACGAACCTAATTCCGCAGTATTCGCTCCCACAGTAGTTAAACACAAACTGCATTCTGATAGCAAATCGTAGGCGGGCGTCTGCGTCCAAAGTTCTACTTGCAAGTTATTTGCTGTCTGCAAAAACGGCCGTTCTGTTAAATAAAGTTCGGCGCTAGCGTTCTCAAATAAATGCAGGCAAGGATTTTGTTCAGGGTCGGCAAAACCTGCTAGAGTTTGCACATCTATGGTAGGAGCAACGGGAATAACAAAGCGAGTTTCAGGGCGGATGTGGTGGATGGATTGGGCGATCGACAAACATAACGGTACACCTAAAGCTAATTTCGCAGCTTTAGAACCGGGCAACAATCCAATTAATTCTATTTTCTGTAGGGGTACTGCCCCATGGTTGGCGTCCGCTTTTCGATTACCTACTTCTGCGATCAAATCTCCGACAACTGTAAATTTATTAGCATATTTTTCGGAAATTTTACCAAAAACTTGTGGTTTCATCACCGCAAATTTATCAATCCAGCGATACCACCGCGCGTCCCATTCAGCATAAATAACAGTGCGATATTTTAGCCTTTTGCCAATAACAACCGTAAAAAATTGATCGCCACCTAAAAACAAAACAACTCCTGTTTCATACCAATCCCAATTTTCAGCAGTTTTGCCAGATAATAGGAATGGAAAAAAATGCTCCGGTGCTTGAACTCTGTCAACTTCTGGGTAGGAAAACGCGATTTGTGCTTCTTTCCCGGTGGCGTGCGGACAGGGGGACAGCACCACAGAGATTCGCGCTTGAGTGCCCGCGTTTCCCAACTGTTCGCGCAAAGCTTGCACGGCGGGACGCACCCAAGTTGCTAATTCTCCGGGGCCGTTGGAGAGGATTAAAATATCTACTGCCATAGGATTTAAGATTTGAAAGGATGCAACGGAGATTTTATGACAGATTTAATTAATGCCGTCAAGACGGGTGATCTTGTGGCTGTAGAAAGTGCCATCGAACAGCGTGCAGATATCAATGCCAAAGATGAGGAAGGTGCGACGGCTTTGACGGCTGCGGCTGAGGCTGGCAATTCGGCGATCGTCAAAAAATTGCTGGCAGCAGGTGCCGGACCCAACAGTCAGGATAATGACGGCTGGACGCCGTTAATGAGTGCCGCTGCTGCCGGACATACGGAGATTGTACAGCTTTTGCTGGAGGCGGGGGCGGATGTGAATGCTAAAACTAATTTTGGTTTGACGGCTTTGATGAGTGCAGCAGGTAGCGGGCGCACTCAAGTTGTGGAATTTTTAATCGATAAAGGAGCTGATATCAAAGCTAAGGATAATAATACTTGGACTGCGTTAATTTGGGGGTCTTCGGAGGGCCACAAAGATACTGTTGAGGTTTTGAAGCTAGCGCGCGATCTCCATTAAAAACTCAGAAACCGGGTTTATCAAATAAACCCGGTTTCTGGATGATACAATTAATTATCGCACTTTCAGCAGCGATCGGGCAAATCCTGAATAGCTTCGAGATTTCTATCCAATTAGAAATCTAATAGCAGCGTTAGATGATGGTAATAAATTCAACTTGAGATTTCCGCCGCCTTCAATAACAGCGATCGTGTCAAATCTACTAATTCCCGAGCTTCCATCTGGAAGGGAGACCAACAAGCCGTTCGTTTGGATAGCTAAATCTCGATTATTGTTGATCGGAAATATCAAGAATTTATCTAAAGAAACTTGGAAATCGTCTGATTCTAGCTGAATGCTATCCTGACCTTGGGTAAAGTTCCGAATTGTAGCAAAACCAGGTCCGATATATAATATTGTTGGGGGCCTGAAAAACCTACCACCAGTACCTGGTAAAAGTTCTCCGAGCTTGAAGAGATCGCGGCCGCTACCGCCACTGAGAGTATCGAATTCATTACTGCCGTCACTTTCATAATTTCGGCCGGAGATGGTAAAGCTATTACTGCTTACAACAAACCCTACTTCAACTCCAATTAATTCGCTATTTCCGACCCCAGCACCGGTAATGATGTCATTCCCGGAACTGCCGACAAAAGTCGCAGAGCGGCTTGGATCGTTTTTGCCAAAATTGAAGTAGTGTTCCCGACCTGTTTTCAATGCTCCCGATTCGACAAAAGGCCGAACATCGGGATTTTTTTGTAAGTATTCTGTTTCAAAAAATGAAGTCCCAAACTGACCGTCTTTGAGGCCGAATTGAATGAAATGCTGGTAGCCGTTTTTAAAAGTTCCATTCTGAATAAACGGCTGTAACTGTCGGTTATTTGCTACATAAAACGCTTCATCATACTCAGGCGATACGCGCGTGCGACCTTCTTCGTAACCGTATTGGATAAAGTGGTCTAAACCAGACGCAAAAGGCGCGTTTGGATTGTTTGGGGTGCGAACAAAGGGAGCAATATCTGGATTTTGAGCTAGATAGGTTTCTTCGTCAAAGTGACGCGATACTTTGGTCAGGCCGCCGGCTTGACCGAACTTTTCAAAGTGTTCTCTTCCTGATTTGATAACTCCTGCATCAATGGCTGGTTTCACCCAAGGATATTGAGAAAGGTAGTATGGTTCGTCAAAAATATCATAATTAGTCATAATTTTGGCTCCAAGCTTAGTCTGCTTACTTGTCGATTAAACTTGACCCACTATTAGTAACTCTACTAACTCAGTATGTCAAGTTAATTATTATTAAGGCTATTTTATTATTTTCATGGCAAACACAACAGTGCGATCGCCCATTTTGCGAATGTGCGATCGCACCGACAGCAGCCCAAGCCAAATCCCCAATAGCTTCGAGATTTCTACCCAAGTGAAAATCTAGTAACTCTAGATTCTGGTAATAAATTCAACTTGAGATTTCCGCCACCTTCAATAACAGCGATCGTGTCAAACGGAGTCGTTCCGGGAACAGCGATGAGTGAAGCTTTGTATTGGATAGCTAAATCTCGATTGTTGTTGATGGGCAATATCAAGTATTGATCTGAGAAAGGTAAAAATGCATCTCCTAGCACGATGCTATCCTGACCTTTCGTAAAGTTTCGAATTGTCGCAAAACCCTGCCCAATATAGAATTTTACGGTTCCGGGCGGAGAACTTTTACCGCCTTCTATAAGGTCACCGAGTACGAATATATCGCGGCCGCTACCGCCAGTGAGAGTATCGAATTCATTGCTGCCGTCACCTTCATAAACTCGGCCTTCGCCAAAGCCATTACCTGTACGTAAACCTACTTCAACTCCAATTAATTCGCTATTCCCCACCCCAGGACCGGTAATGATGTCATTCCCGGAACTGCCGACAAAAGTCGCAGAGCGGCTTGGATCGTTTTTGCCAAAATTGAAGTAGTGTTCCCGACCTGTTTTCAATGCTCCCGATTCGACAAAAGGCCGAACATCGGGATTTTTTTGTAAGTATTCTGTTTCAAAAAATGAAGTCCCAAACTGACCGTCTTTGAGGCCGAATTGAATGAAATGCTGGTAGCC
>NZ_JAUBQR010000240.1:0-10281 GCF_036701385.1 Microcoleus sp. Pol12B4
CTTCGGCGACGGCGAGGGAAACGCTAAAGCCCACAGCACCACCATCAATACTGATTTGCTGTTCCTTATCTCCTGAATTGCCACAACTCGTCATCAGGTTGCCCATGACGATGAGAGGAATTAGGTAAAACCAACGAGAAAATTTCATAGGATTTGAGTGTAACTTTGGAAAAATGAAAGTGAATTAGGCGTTTAGGTTCAGAACTTTCCCTTAATTTGGTCAAAGATGGCACCGTTTGCAAAAAACTGCTCTTTGATCGAAGGCCACCCTCCTAAATCTTGAGCATTGAACAAAGTTTTAATTGGGGGAAATTGCACCTGTGCGCTTTGAGCGATAAAGGGATTGACCGAACGGTAGCCTAATTTGGCGAATTCTTGCTGAGCTTCGTCTGAATAGAGAAAATCGACAAAGGCTGCTGCCACTTCTCTCGTTCCATGCTTATCAACGTTTTTATCAACTATTGCCACGGGATTATCGATAGAGATATTGAGGGGAGGAACAAAGTAACTGGTTTTTGGTTGGTTCGTTCCAGCTAAAATCACTTCATTTTCATAGGTGATTAAGGCATCTCCCTGACCTTGTTGGAAGAATAAGTCGCTGGCTTCGCGGGCATCTTTGGTTAGGGTGGGAATCTTTTTATAGACTTTGCCCACAAAATCAAGGGCTTGTTGAGGTTCGCCTCCTTCTTGGGTTACTGACCCCCACAGACCTAAAAATTCCCAAACGCCAATACCCGATGTTTGAGGATTTGCTGCAATCACGTTTACATCTTCGTTGGCTAAATCTGCCCAAGTTTGAATATTTTTGGGGTTGCCTTCTCGGGTGACAATTGCCGCCACAGAATGACTAACTACTCCCCGTCTAGGAACTCTGTCCTCCCAGCCAAAATTAATCAAACCAGCTTCTTCGATGCGAACCACATCCAATGGGAGGGCAAGATGCACCACATCGGCTTCTTGTTTGCCGGCAATGATATCGTCGGTTTGCGCTAAAGACCCGCCATAACTGCGTTCAAAAATGACGTTTTGGTTGTGCTCTTTCTTCCACTTGTCAATAAATTTAGGGACGATTTGGTCATGGGCCGCTTTCGTCACTGAGAAGGAAACTAGGTTGAGCTTGACCTCGCTTTGATTGGCCCCACTTGCTGCAGAGCAAGCAGCAATTGACGCAGTTAGAATTACACCTAGTAAAAACAAGACGATGTACGCTTGGACTGAGCGTTTTAGATGCTGGGCTTGTTTGAGAAATTGCCCTGAAAATCGCACCACTTGGGAACTGGCTGCGATCGCAAATTTTAGAGACTGAACGATCAAAGTCACTGAATTTTGCCAAACTTGTTGTTGATTCACCGATACTTTTTCTTTAACTACGGTATTTGGATCGGCTTTGCGTAGTTATTCTTAGGAGTATAGAGTCTTCAAATTAGAGTCTTCAGTTTTTTTAATATTTTTTTAATAAATTGTCTTAACCTACCGCTACCATGACAAAGAGTCCAAACTCACACCCGCCCGCCGTGGTCGCTCAACAGTTAGAACTGACTAACTTAAAAACCTGGAGGCAGAGCCTCAAGAAATGCGTTCCCCGGTAGAACCTGGGAACGAGAAACTAACAAAAAAGCACCTTAAAAAAAAGTGCTTTCATGAATATGAAATTTCCGTATCTGACGAAACTTTTATGAGTAATTCCGGGGAGTGCGAGCGCCGGCGGATGCTCCTACCATCGAAGCAACTAAACCCAATAGTGAGCCGAACAAAAACGACCAACCAGCTTTTGCAGCATTACCAGCAATATTGCGAGCATCCTGAGCAGATACGTTAGGTGCTCGGTTCGGCAAATCGACCCCGCCCTGCTGCGCTTGATTAATTGCTTCTCCCGCATTCGCAGCTATTACGCCAAAAGTACCGGCCACGCCATTTGCTAACAGCCAAGAGCCAATTGTTAAGGTAGTTGCCCACAAAATTGCTCCGTTTAAAAGTGCTGTGTTGCGGTTCATCGGGCCGCAAGCGCGAGCAGTTACCCAACCGCCAACGGCCAAGCTAATTAGCAAACTAATAATTGACCAAATCCCGACGCCGGTACCCACGTCCCCTGAAATACTGCGCGGAGCTCCTGAATTAGCAATGTTGCTCAACCCGATCGCAGCACCCAATGCACTTAACACCAGTTGTGTGCCGATCGCAATTACCAAACCAGAGAAAATCGGACCCCAACGTACTCGATCGTGGTATTCCATCATTGAATTCACAACCACGGGTTCGGTACCAACGTTATCTACAGGTCTATTTACGTATGACATAGGTTTTTCTTTCCTCTTAAAGTTGCTTTAATTTTTAACAATCTTTCACCTTAAGCATTGATTGTGGCTGAGATTGATAAAAACTATATCTGCCTGGGGAAATAACCAGTATCTATGTCTGAAGAAAGAAACGAAAAAGTCATCCGCCCCCAGCCACCCGCTATTAGCTAATGACTGATGACTGATGACTGATGACTGATAACTATTTTATCCCGTTGGAAAAGTTCCCGGATGTATACAGGAAATGCGGACGTATACAGAAAATACAGCTTAACGCAATCTTACTGCCGTTCCAACGGCAGTAATCAGCAGCAAAGCCCCGTTTGAGTCTACATTAATCGTGCCGGTGTCTACTTCCACCCCGATTACGGCATTGGCGCCGAGGCGCTGGGCCCGTTTTTCTAGTTCCGCGAGGGCATCTCGCTGTCCTTTGAGAAACACTTCCTCGTAACTGCCGGTGCGCCCGCCGATGATGTCGCGAATGCCCGCGAAGAAATCTCGCAGGGCATTGGTGCCGTAGACAACCTCAGCAGTTACAATTCCCAGGTAAGATTGAATTTCTGCTCCTTGGATGATATCAGTTGTTGTTACAATCATCAGTTGGCCTCAATCGCGAAAATTTTGAGTGGGTCTTGTGCTGTAGATTTACTACATCTCGCCTCTCAAAAATTCCTGGTCAACCATAATAAGTTGTCAGCTTGCCAGGCTGACAGCAACTCGCTCTTTCATTCCACACACTCTTTGAAACAAATGGCCGTGTACAAACAAAGTCTCTTGGTATTTAGTACGTTGCTAGTAGCAGCCTTCGCTGTCGCAGCGCCACAGATAGCGCTCTCAGCAGAAACGTCAGTTGAAGTCAAACCTCAAAATAATTCAGATTTAGATGCTCTGCTGCGACAAGGGCGCGAGTTGGTAGATTTAGGAGACTACAGTAAGGCGATCGCCATTTATCAGGAAGCGGCACGTTTAGATACCGAAAACCCGCGCATTTTTTCTGGTATTGGCTATTTAGAAGCGCGTCAAGGCAACTATCAAGCCTCAGTAGAATTTTACCAACAAGCGATCGGTCTGGAACCGAACAATGCTGACTTCCAATACGCATTAGGATATGCTATGGCGAATTTACAAAACTATCCTGCTGCAGCCACAGCTTATCGCCGCGCCGCTCAGCTCGATCGCAAAAATGTCAATGCCCGGATCGGTCTCGGAGTGGTACTCTTTCAGCAAAAAGATTACAGCGGTTCTTTTAAAGCATACCAAGAGGCGATCGCCCTCGATCCGAAAAATTGGCAAGCTTATTCTTCAATGGGTTTAGTATTGATCCAGCAGGGAAATTTTGCCAGTGCTGTCACCGTGCTCCAACAAGCAGCCGAACTCGCTCCCAAACAAGCAGGTGTCCAGTTAAAATTAGGCACTGCTTTGCTGCGTACCGGCTATACTTCCGAAGGGCTAGCAGCTTTTGAAGAAGCTGCAAAATTGGAGCCCCGCAATCCAGAAGTGCAGTTAGAAATTGGCGAACTTCTCAAGGGCCAAAACGACTTAGACGGAGCGCTGGCAGCTTATCAGCGGGCTATTGCGGTGCGACCAAATTTAGTGGAAGCACACGCAGGAATCGGGGAAATTCAACTCGAAAAACAAGATTTTTTAGGAGCGATTACCACTTTTGGGCGAGTGATTAAGCTCGATCCAAAAAGGGCCGAAGCTTATTACAATATGGGTACGGCACTCAAAGCGCGCGATCGCAAATCCGAAGCAATTGAAGCTTTTCAACAAGCCCTCGACACTTACCGCCAGCAAGGCAACAATGATGGTGTACAAAAAGCTGAGGCGGCGCTCCAGCAACTCAAGTAATATCTCTCAATGTACTAATTGGTAATGGGCTAGCAGTTTTGAGCGTGGAGTAAGTAATTTTACTAGGGCTTAACTTCTTCCACTCGCCGTGTTGCAAGGAAAAAAGCAATCTCAAAACTGTTTCTCTTCCCTATTTCCTATGCCCCCTTTCCTGTTTCTTCTTCCTTCTTACTTCGTTTGCTTAATTTTTTAGTTGAATGTCGATAAATGTGGCTAAATAGAGTACAATATTGGCGCGATTTTAGAACGGCGGTCACTCTATAACTTTAAGAATAAATAAGGGCGATCGCACCACAGCATTTTGTTAAAGCTCCATCTTTTGTAATATGCTAAAACGGCTTACTGACAATGAATCTATTTCTATTGGTAGAGACAGCCAACTTGTTAACATTTGTAAAATAAGCAAAATATCCTATCCCTAGAACTTCATCTATGCAAACGTATGATGTCATTATCATAGGCGCAGGTCACAACGGACTCGTCTGTGCCTCTTACCTGCTGAAAGCTGGATATACTGTCCTGTTGTTAGAAAAACGTTCGGTTCCCGGCGGCGCGGCAACTACTGAAGCTGCGATTCCCGAATTGCCGGATTTTAAATTCAATATGTGCGCGATCGACCACGAATTTATCCATTTAGGGCCAGTTGTAGAAGAATTAGAACTGGAAAAACACGGTTTAGAATATCTTTTCTGCGATCCAGTTGCCTTTTGTCCGCATCCCGACGGCAAATATTTCTTAGCGCACAAATCTGTAGAAAAAACTTGTGCTGAAATTGCCCGCTACAACGAGCGCGATGCTAAAAAATATGCCGAATATACAGACTTTTGGCAGCGGGCTTTAGGAGCAATGGTTCCGATGTTTAATGCGCCACCAAAATCCATCATAGATATTCTGGGCAACTACGATATTGCAAAGATCAAAGATTTATTGTCAGTCATCGGTTCCCCCGACAAAACGCTGGACTTTATTCGCACCATGCTCACCAGCGCTGAAGACATTGTAAACGAGTGGTTTGACGAGGAATTTATCAAAGCACCTCTAGCAAGATTCGCCTCAGAACTCGGCGCCCCTCCTTCCCAAAAAACACTGGCTGTAGGCGCAATTATGCTGGCAATGAGGCACAATCCCGGCATGGCAAGACCGCGCGGAGGGACGGGTGCCTTAGTGCAAGCGCTGCTTAATGTAGTGAAAAAATACTCGGGTGTGGTACTTACCGACCAGCACGTAGAGAAAATATTAGTTGATGATGGTCGCGCTGTGGGAGTTCGAGTTGCCGGCGGCACGGAATACCGCGCTACAAAAGGTGTCATTTCTAATATTGATGCTAAGCGCTTGTTTCTGCACTTAATGGATTCTAGCGATGTTGACAGTGCCGACCCGGATTTGCGGGAAAGATTGGAGCGCAAAATTGTTAACAACAACGAGACTATTCTCAAAATAGACTTAGCCCTCAATGAAGCGCCTAGATTCGAGCGCTGGAATCATCGGGACGAATATTTAATCGGGTCAGTTTTAATTGCAGACTCGGTGAGACACGTTGAAATTGCTCACAGCGACCCTTCAATCGGCAGAATCCCCGACTCTGACCCATCGATGTATGTGGTGTTTCCGACGGTACTAGACCCGTCAATGGCTCCCCCCGGACATCATACGGCTTGGATTGAATTTTTTGCTCCTTACATGATCGAAAATGCTGAAGGAACCGGCCAGCACGGTACGGGTTGGACGGATGAGCTGAAAAACAAAGTTGCCGATCGCTGCATTGATAAATTAGCAGAATATGCGCCAAATATCAAAAATGCAATTATCGGCCGCCACGTGGAAAGTCCGGCGGAATTGGGAGAGCGTTTGGGCGCTTTGAAGGGAAATTATTATCACGTTGATATGACGCTAGATCAGATGATATTTTTCCGTCCTTTACCGGAGTTGGCGAATTACAAAACGCCGATCGACGGTTTGTTTCTCACGGGGGCGGGAACGCATCCTGGCGGATCGATTTCGGGTATGCCGGGACGCAATACCGCTCGCGTTTTCATGCACTCGCAGCAGCCTTTCGCCCAGACTTTCGCAGATGCGGCTAATACTCTGAAAGCGAAGGGTAAGTCGGTATTTCGGAGTAATGAGAAGTAAGATTTTTAGCAACCGCAGATAAACGCAGATGTGATTCATCTGCGTTTGTTTGTATTGATTTATCAGTGTGCGAGTGCGAGAATTTTTTCTGGTTGATTCCCTGTGAAGGGAAAACGATTTGCGATCGCCCTCAATACCCTTTCTAAATCGGGAGCATCTTTCGCCAATGTTGGCTGCTCCTCCCGTTCGGTCAAATCTGTTAAAATATTCAGGATGATCGCTGCTAAATGTTCATCAGCATTATCCAACAAACTCAATAGCTTCTCGATATCTTCTTTTGCGCCCAACCAGTACCTCGCTCCCAGCAATTCAGCTTTTACTGATAAAGGAAGCTCTAATTTTAGATACTCTTCAAGTTTTGGCAATAGCTGCGGCGTACCTAAAAGCCCGATCGAATTAGCAGCATACCCTCTAACTGCTTTATCTTCATCAACATCAAGCAGTGAAAGCTCCAGAGTTTCTATAGCGGATGGTTCTTCTAAATATCCAAGAGTTTCTGCTGCTGATGCGCGAACCAGTGCCGAAGGGTCATTTCTGAGAATATCTTCTATTGGTGCAACAGCAGGAGTATAACCAAGTTCTCCCAATGCCTCAACTGTTTCAGACCTAACCAGTTCTTCAGGATCGTTTAGCAAAGGCATTAATGCAAGGCCAACTGTCTCTACTTCCTCTGAACCGAGATAACCTAATGCCTCGGCTGCATCGGCTCTAATTGATTCATCGGCGGATTTTAGCAATCTTAATATCTTCGGTACAGCCTCATAAACTTCTGCATCTACAAGCTGTATTAATGCTTCTGTTTGCAGGGCATAATCATCAGAATCGCAATAATCTAGCAGTGTTTCAGTTGTCAGCTTATCCATAATTTTTGCACCTCCCTAAATTTTAGTGCTTCCAGCCTAGGTTATTTTCACACTTAGTCAGTTAAATTAAATGGCATTACGCAAGTATCAAAATGACTAAGTGTGAGTAATTCGACATCCCCCAAAACTCTCTGATTTTCCTGGTACTACACTAATTGCAGACTAATTTTGGGAGATATTTCTTTGAGCAGCTTACCTTTTGGTCTTCTTCTTTTTTCCGCTGGAGCGGCTATGTCTGTCATCAAAGAATTTCTGGGTGCTTTTAATTTTTTCCATTTTTTCTTTATCTTTATCGCGTTTAGCTTGCTGTTTCAATATTTCGAGTGCTTCAGGCCTATTTGAGGCTTTTTTTTCGTCGATTAGTTGCTTAGCTTCTTCTAGAATACCCGTATCAGCTACATTACCTTCGGCGGTCATAGTGTTTAATTTTTGGTTTATTATATTGATTTTTGGTTTATTATAGGGGAGTATTAAAAATATTACCGACTGTTGATATTCTTATAGTCTAACTCTGACATCCTAACCTTGTCAATACTTGGGTGGGGGTTTATTTAGCTTGTCTGCAATTAGTTTGATTTATTGGTTTTCCCCGCCCCTCTGGGGTTATGGACATTGGTGCAAGATATGAGTTATCACAAATTCCTCCTTTGTGCAGATGCAAGTTATGCGCGAAAATATAGAAACTCAGATTAGCGTTACCCTTTTTTGAGCGATGGCAAACCGAGTTTTGATTGTCGGCGGCCGAGGACGAATTGGCAGCAGCGTTGCCCAAGACCTTGTTACCCATACCGACGCAGAAATTACTATTACTGGGCGCAACCCTGAAGGCTCTATTAGCCCTGGATTGCCGCCGGATAGGGTGCACTATCTAGCTTTAGATTTAGCAGACAGTGCAGCCCTGCACCAAGCGGTTTCATCCTCTAACATCGTCGTTCACTGTGCCGGGCCTTTTCACTACCGAGATGCTAGTGTATTGAAAACTTGCATAGAAGCAGGTGTTAATTATACTGATGTCAGCGACAGCCGCAGTTTTACTCGCAGAGCTTTAGAATTGCGCGAAACAGCTAAAAATGCTGGGATTACTGCTATTATTAACACGGGCATTTTTCCTGGTGTGTCTAATAGCATGGTGCGCCGAGATGTGGAACAATTAGATGAAGCAGAACACATCCATTTGAGTTATGTAGTGGGAGGTTCTGGCGGCGCTGGCGTTACCGTCATGAGAACCACTTTTTTAGGATTGCAAACCCCTTTTGAGGTTTGGGCCGATCGCAAGTGGCAGCAAGTAAAACCCTACAGCGATCGCGAAACAATTGAATTTCCGGCACCCTACGGCAAAACAGGGGTTTACTGGTTTGATATGCCGGAAGCAATCACTTTGCCGGAAACATTCGCCGTAAAATCAGTTGTGACTAAATTCGGTACGTCTCCCGACCTTTACAATCACCTTACCTGGTTTGTTGCTAAGTATTGGCCTGCTAGCTGGCTCAAAAATAATTCCGTGATAGAATTTCTCTCCTACGTCAGTTATGGGATGACAAGTGTTACTAACAGTTTTAGTGGGGTTGGCGTGGCAGTGCGATCGCAAGTGACCGGCCTCAAAAACGGTCAACCCGCTAAAGTTTGCTCGACAGCGATACACCCCAGTGCTGCCGTCGCTACGGGCATCGGTACTGGCAGCATAGCTCAATTAATGTTAGAAGGAAAACTGGAAAAACCCGGCGTTTGGTCGGTAGAACAAGCTCTTTCTACTGAGCTATTTGAACGAGCTATGCAGAACAGAAACCTAGACATTGAGCAGGTTGTTTTGTAGTTACTTAGGTTATTTATAGCAATTTAAAATGTTGGTAAATGGGATTTTCCCCCAAATAACTGCGAGACGCGAAATACGCGCCGCAAGAGAAGAGTCAGGGGTTTCGTAATTGATGGGAAAACCCCTTGATAGGGTTCCTCGCAGGAATTGCGATCGCCCCTCATAGGAGATGAGTTGCGCTTGTCTAACTAATCTATCTTTTGGTAGAAGTAATAGGAACAAGCAGGCGCTTAAGATATGGGACATCATGGGAAACATCCCTTTTGGCTCGCTGTAGATGCGGTAGCTGCGACAAAGATTGCGCTTGAACCAAGGTTGTAAATGTGCGATCGCAGTGAAGGGGCGACAAACACCATAATTTTTGCGGAAAAATACGAGGAGAAGTTGATATGAAGCGGGTTTTAAAAGCTCTCGGACAAAGATTGAGCCAAAGCATTTTGCTGGTTTGTACGCTGGCTTTCATTGGTTTGCTAAGCCTAGCGGTAGTACCCAGTCAGGCTGCTTACGCAGGTCAAGACAGAACTCAGGCGCCGCCAGAAGCTAAAATTACCGACCCCGCAGAAAGTTTCGAGGATCTGAATCCCCAAGCAGCTTACGAGGAAATAGTCAAAACCTCTCAAAATCCTGCAAAGGTGGAGAAAGCTTACGACGAAAGCTTACAGGAGTACAAGGGAGAACACCCGCAAGAAGGCATAGTTCAAAAAGCTGAAGATTTGATCGAAAAGGTCACGGGCAAGTAATAAATCAAGAGATTTATATCTAACTCAAATTGCTGGTAAATACACAGCTTCCGTGAGTAGACAATTGAGCAGAGATCAGAAGTCACTTGAAAATAACTATCTAGGGTGCGCTTCGGCGCACCTTATTGTTTGAGAGTAGCGTGTAAAACTCGTTTTTGAGTCGAGAAGTATTTTCTCATTTCCCTCCTTTTTACGCTAGCAGCTTCATCCTTAAGGCAGATGAATAGATATGAATTTAAAAGGTAAATTTAATAATAGTTACATCTAGATAAAAGGAAAAAAATATCATGAGCGATGACAAAAAAACGGTACATGAACCTGATGCTAACCTAGACCCGATTTCCGGGGAAAAAGGGGCTCATCCAGTAGGAACTGGTATTGGTGCGGCGAGTGCGGGTGCTGCGGGTGCTGCGATCGGCGGTGCCATCGGCGGGCCTGTAGGAGCAGTTGTAGGCGCTGTTGTGGGTTCGTTTGGCGGCGGTTTGGTGGGCAAAGGTGTGGCCGAGGCGGTCGACCCCACGGTAGAAGATGCTTACTGGCAAAGCAACTACAGTTCCCGTCCTTACGTGGACACGAGCGCAACTTAC
>NZ_JAUBQR010000241.1:0-10023 GCF_036701385.1 Microcoleus sp. Pol12B4
GCAATACCATCTCTGAAATTATTCAGGAAGGCGTCAATGTTTAAGAGCAAATTATCCAAAGTTATCGTATCCCTGCTGCGGCGGATTGCTGGTGTTACCAGATCCGGTGCGAAGCGGCTGATGAGAGCAATGCTGCAAGCGCTGATGGCTATGGGCCGCAGGGCGAGACTACCGATGGCGGGGTTTGTGCTGCCGACGGTGACGATGGTGTTGCTGGTAGTGATATTGTTGACTGTGGCGATTACGCTGCGATCGTTCGATCGGGCCAATACGGCGCGTAACGTGCGCGTGAACCAGCAGGTGCTGGCGGCCGCCACTCCCGCGCTCGATCGAGCAAAAGCAAAAATTCAGTTTATGCTGCGGGAAGACCCGCAAAGACCGACGGCGACTCCCTCCGATAATGAAATGTACCGGATTATGTCGTCTACTTCTGGTCAGGATAATTATACATTCGGCGATGAAACGCGGCTAAGACTTAAGTATGATCTCGACGGACAAAATGGAGTCGCTGCCCTTGACCCTGCGAAGCTCCCCGATGCCGAAAAAGACGAACAGATAAATACTGGTTGGAGATATCCCGTCGATACGAATAACGACGGCAAATATGACACTTTTACCCTCTACGGCGTATTTTTCCGCAGCCCCCCACGCATTCCATCAGGTGCTAATGCAGGCGAGTTCACGAGGCCAAGAAAACCGCTGGAAGCAAGAACCCCACCGATGTCCCTTGGCGTACTGAAAAAAGGATGTGAGGCGGCAGCAGGTACTATCGCTAGCTTGGTTGGGGATTCCGGTTGGTATCGTATGAACGGTAGACTGTTAAAAAGTTTCTTTGTTTACACGGTTAATGTACCGATTACATCGACGGATATATCAGGCAACGGGTTAGACACCACCAAGTATCAACCGTTCACAGGAACTACCAGCATATCTGCTCTCGAATACCAGCAAGACCAAAGTCGCATTCCCCTCAGCAACAACGCGGTTGTGTACGAAGACGACTTAGAAATATCTCCTGGGCCTGCCGTAAATATCAACGGCCGAATGATTACCAATAGTAATCTTCTTGTGACGGGGCTAAACGCTGATGACAGTTTAAAATTGTATCAAGTTAGCAGCCAGAATTCGTGTTTTTACGAACAAGAAAATAGCAAAATAATTGTGGGTGGTAATGTAGTAAATGGCGGTTCGGGTGATAAGTTTCCTTCTAAAACAGTTCAAGTACACCTGTTTGAAAAGCCGGACCCAATAATAAATCAAAAAATTAGCACGGCATTCACCCCTAAACTAACTGGTCAATCAGTTCAACCATCAAGTACAGCTTTAGACGTACTTTACAACAATGCCGCTTTTCAGGATCGCATCAGTTTGCTAGTGGGGTGGCAGTCTAGGACTAAATCCTCTACTGATGACCCATTGTCAGTCCAGAAGAGACCGACTACCCAGAGCCGGGAGCAAGCACTAGAAAATTATTTTAAACTCACAACCCGAAAAGTTCCCTTTGCTGAAGTGGCATTTGGAGGAAACGGAATTACTGGCTTCGATCCGCTACCACCAGCACCTGCAGCACCAACAGGAAGCTCGCCCATTCTAGGTAGCGGAGAGACTCTACGACCGATCGACGACTGGCACCTTCCGCTTGATGCCTACACTAAACTAAGTCTCAATCTCAACCAGCTAGAAGCAACAAAGATCGATCCAAAAAACCCGATCGAAGAAGAAACATACCTCGGTGATCGCGTGGTTGCAGGCAACAGCTTGCCTAATAAGTGGTGGGACAGCACTAAAAGTGAATTAGTCAGTACAGAGCAACCAGTCGCTGGAAAGTGGAATACCGACGCCACAGACCCAACTCGCACGCGCACTTCGCAGATAACACAGCTCGCTGACGTGGGGGCGACAGACCGAGGCAACGGTTTAGGAGAAAAGAAAGATCCAACAGATCTAAGAGACGGTTTCTGGGAAGCATCAGCAGCCCAAATACCTAAAACAGCAGTTGATGGCATTGGGGGTTTGCGTGTCATCACCAGTGCTGGAGTTTACGATCGCAGAAATTCCTTCCTGCCACCGCCTGTATGGCTTGATGCTGCGGGTACTCCAAAATATGGACGAGCAACAATCAATGACTCCTTGGCTGCCGCAAATACTTATGACGACCCAGCAATGCCGGGTACACAGGAGTTCCCAGTGGTTTGGCCAGATACGATGCCGATGTCGCCCCTGGGAAAGGGGTCTAAAGTCTATAACAATAATGCTGCTGCCGGCAGCTCTCGTGATTCAAATTGGATTGACTTTCCAGGGCCCACAGATGGATCGGGGCTGCCTACCGGAGTAGCTCCTACTACAACATCCCCCGTTGTTGAGATTGCCGCCAAGAATCCCCAATATGCCAAGGGTGATTTGCGGATGCGGGCATCGGCAGTTTATCACTATGCAGAGAAAGGCTACAAGGCTGACGACATTGTTTCACCAGCTCAACCCGTTCAAGAGCCGATCGCCTGCGTCAGCAGCTATTACGACCCCAGCAGCGCTTTGACAGCCCTCAATCTCGACGGGCTAACGAATGTCAGCGGACAGGGAGCACAGTCACCAGCCGTATTAGCAGGGCTACCGGCACTTGGAGGAGCCCAGCCGAAATTCATCGGATCTAACAACGGCATCACCTACCCCGCTCCTACAGCCAGACCAACGGGTGCTTCCACTCCTGGGGCTAACGGCTTGTTGACGGGTGGCGATAATGCAGTTTTGGAGAATCAAGCCAACTTAGTCTTCCCCGACGGTCGCTTTGCCAACGGGCCTTTGCGATCGGCTCTCCAAGTGGCTGACACCCAGCGCACATTGGCACAAAAAGCTGCTATTGATTCAACGCTTTGTGCACTCGACATTCTAAAAGGCGCCACTCCTACCGCTCCCACCGGAAAGATTCCTCACGGGGCAATTCAAGAAGTCGCATTTTTGGATGCCAGAGAAATCAAGGCAGTTGATCGGGACGATCCGAATACCAATGTTAATGAAGCCTTTACGCTGAGCAGTCCTCTCGTACCAGGAGTAGGAAACATAAAACCAGCCAATTTAACAGGAGATTACAATCAGCCCATCGAAGAACGGCAACCCCTAGAAATTCGCGCCACTCAGATTGACTTAGATCAAATTCGGAAGAAACCGATCACTATAAATAGTAGTTATACTACTGTACCAAGCCCGGAGTATTTGCTGCCCAACAGTGGAATAATTTATGCTAGCCGAGATGACGCGCTGCCCGATCGCAGTAAGCGGACAGGCGATGAAGAGACAAGCAAAAGAGTCAGCCCCTCGGACTCTCTGCTCGATCCAACCCGCAAACCCAACGGCATTGTCCTAATCAACGGTAAGGAACTATTCCGCGGCACGAGCCCGGACGTGGGCAGCGTGACAGATGTGGTCAAGCAAAAAGGCTTGATTTTAGTTTCTAATTTGCCGGTTTATATCAAAGGAGAGTTTAATCTTCACACCGGGGGCACTACTGGGCAAGAGTTTGAGCAGCCACTGACAGGTACCTGGACTACAGCTAATTTCTACCAAGATCGGATCAAGCTTAATGCCAGCTTTGCCTGTCGCAAGGGCGACCCCCGACTTACGGCTTGTGGGGGTGACAATTGGCGTCAGGCAACGGTACTAGCAGATGCTGTCAACCTGCTGTCAAAGAATTACCGTTTTGGCTTCCGCAACGAGGGTGACTTTGACCTCAGAAATAATGTCGGCGCTGCTGCTGTATTGCCTCGCAAACAGCAAGGATTTTTCAACAACAACTTTGTCACTAACGGGCTCACCAGCGGGGCATTCTCAATCACTGGCAGTCTTGTTGGGACTGGAGGGCTTATAGACGCAGACTACAAAGCCGTCCCTACTATCCCCCGTAAAACGCTTGATAGTTCTTACTTCACTAACTTCGCCACCCCTGTCCAGCGGCGCGGGAAATTCCCGGAGTATTTGATGGAAGTTTGTATGAAACTTCCTGTTTCTGAATGCAAGGCTGATGACTGGTATGTCGATCCGCTAGCAGTAACGCCAGTAAGGGCAAACACTACGGGCGGGGGTTATGCCCCAGCCGCTAATTTTAAAGCCGGAACAACTGCTACTCTCCCCGATCCAACTTTGCAACGTTTCCCGCGCCGCGTTGCTTTTAAAAGAGACGCTGGTAGTGGTTATGCTCTGACTGGAGGGCCATTAGGAATTACTGCCACCGGGGCTGCGGCTCCTGGTGTTGGTGTTGTAAAAGACAATTCTCTGTGGTTTGCCACGTTACCTGGCGCTTCCATGAGTTACGACGGGACTGCTGGTGTCCCCTTTGCACTCAACACCAATCTCAATGACTGGAATAATCAACCGTTGCCGAATTCCACAAACACTCCTACCAGGCAGCCGCTGCTGATGCCAGTCTTGCAGATCCAAACAGTGACCGAGAATAATGGAACGGGGACAACTCCACCGCAAGGCGGTACCGTTACAGGAACGGGGTGGATAACGCGAGCCGTTGACACAAAATATAATTTAATCATCGGCTCCGGGGATATTCCTTCGCGAAAGCTCGACAGCAGTACCGGTGAATTTAACGGTGGCTTGCAAAACTTTCCCCGCTTCTTGGAGAGCTGGCATGACGGCACAAACAACATTAAGGTGGATATTCAGGGTGCTTTCGTCCAACTAAACCGCAGCGCCTACAGCACCGGCCCCTATCAGCCGATTTTGCCAGCGAGCTCTCCGCCGAGGGCAGTTGCAGCAAGGACTCTAAAAAGTCTTTTCGCTCCCCCAACGAGTCCTACAGTTACCTATACACCTCCCGTAGCTGACATAGCCACAAACTCGCCCGGATACAAAATTGAGGGTCTAGGTCTCATTCCCTTCTTCAGACCGCCAGCTCGGGATTGGGGTTATGACGTGGGTATGCTATCTCAGCCACCTGACTTGTTTACCCAAAGGTTCACTACTCCTCCGAGAAAGACTGAGCCGGCCGAGTATTTCCGGGAAGTACCTCGCAATGACGAGTGGGTAACAACTTTGATGTGCGGAGTTACCGATGATGGCGGTGCTGCTGCCACTTCTAGTCGTCCCTCAAACTGCCCGACTTAACCCTCTAACTTTCCGCCGCGCAATTACTGGAGTCCTATTTATGACTAAGCGACAACAACAACAAGATTTATCCCAGTCACGAGATGGTGGCTACACGATTATCGAGTCATTGGTAGCGATGATTGTAGTTTCGGTGCTGATGATTGCGATCGCCCCCGTGATGGCTTTCTCAGTAGCGACTCGCGTACAAGCGCGGCGGACGGAACTGGCCACACAGGCGGCGAGAACTTACATCGACGCTCTCAGGACGGGGGCTATAAAACCAGCAGATGTACAAGGCTTCCCTATCCCAGTCACCAACCAAAATAATAATGTGGCAGATGCTATTGCTCCGCCAGACTCCACCAAATTATATCCCATGGACATGGATGGGGGAGGTTTTAGCGCTACCAGCAGCACAGACTTTTACGTTCAAGGTGCTTGGCGAAATCCATCAAATCCCCCCGATCCCACAAAAACGGGCTACGAGTTAATGGTGCGGGTTTACAGGGCCGATTCTTTTGCATCGGGCGTTACTTTAAAGCAGAACCCAAAGAGTGAGAAAAAGCAATCTGTGGTGGGGGGTTTGGGCGATCGTACCATGCCGGTAGTAGAAATGACTACACAAATTCCCCGTACTACAGGAGAGACCTCCGCGTATGAATCGTTGTGCGCTCGACTCAAAGGCACAAAGGGCTGTCAGTAATCATCAAAGTCCCCGTTATTAAATTTAAAATCCCTCCCCCCATTTGGCAAAGGAAACAGTCAAAATGAAAACTTTACTCAGGTTGCTTCTAAAAAGTCAGCACCAGCAAAACCGCTCCGGTCCAGCTCAAACAGAAAAGGGCATGACTCTGGTTGAGCTATTAGTCGGAGCAATTATGGCGTTTTTAATCATTACGCCGATGCTCGGTTTTGTAGTCGATATGCTGAATACTGACAGGAGGGAACAAGTCAAGTCAAACACCGAGCAAGACCTTCAGGCGGCCGTTGATTTCATCGCCCAAGATTTGAGTCAAGCTATTTATATTTACGATCAGGCGGGAATCACTGCTCCCACTGTGAAACTTCCTCCTCCTCCTACAAATACCACAGGGACTCCAATTTTAGTATTCTGGAAGCGACAGCAAATTAAAAATGCTGTTCCTATTAATTCGACTGTTAGTGCAAAAACACCAAGCGCTTGCCCACCTAACGGTAGTGAGTGCAACGACACTTATGTACTATCATTAGTTGTCTACTACCAGGTTAGAGATATTGCACCTAACCCTACTTGGTGTCAGCCTTTAGGAGGCGGAGGCACTTGTCCTACTCGTATTGCTCGCTATGAAATTAGGGATGGAGTGAAAAACCCAAATTCATCCAATCCCACCAATCCTTACTACAGTCTTACTGACGCAGACGAATATGCACCAGATGCAGCTTTTGAGCCAAGTTTTGACATTAGTAAGCCCCTAGTAAATGTTACGAAAGGAGCCGGTTTTAAAGATGCTCAAGTATTGGTTAATTACATTGACCACAGCCAGCTAACAGGAATACCAATTAACCCAGCCGAATGCCAGACCGCTCTTGGCAATCCCAAGGATACAACAGGAGTCACGCCCACAGATATCCCAGAAACAACGCTAAGAATACCCCCGGCGCCTCCCGACATCGTAAAGAGCTTTTACGCTTGTGTTGATACATCTAAAAACATAGCCCGAGTTACGCTCAGAGGAAACAGCCTCCGCCGCATTCAAACCGATGCTAATTATGATGCCAGTAGATCGGCATATTTCCCAACAGCAAGCGTGCAAGTACAAGGTTTAGGCGCGTTAGGAAAATAATTGATTTCTGAAACACATTTCCAAATCGCCACCCGCCGATACACAATAGGAAAATACCATGAAAACCCCACCAATATTATTAAAACTTTTGCATAAGTGTGCTGCCAAGCCCAGCCCTAATTTCCACAAAACTGCATCCAGAAAAGATGATGGAGGATTCACCCTTCTAGAAGTGCTGGTGATAGCGTTAATCGTAGGTATATTAAGCTCGATCGCCGCTCCAAGCTGGTTGGCATTCATCAACAGACAAAGAGTTCGCACTGTCAACGATCGCGTTTTCCAATCATTACGACTGGCACAAAGCGAAGCAAAGCGAACTAAGCGCGAGGTCACAGTTACATTTGACGCATCTGCTGACCCACCAACAGTTACGTTTAATCCCGCATTAGCTACGGGTGGTAGTACGCAGCAGTTAAATGCTGGAGGCGAAATCAAAAAAGGACAGATTAAACCTCTTTCTGTTGGTAATAGCTGTCTTAATGGTGTATGCACGAAGGATGTTAATCAACAAATTATTTTTAGTTATAACGGTATAGTCGATCCAAACAATTCAAACAATCCAAAATTACCTTTTGTGGTAACAGTTGCTCCTGCTGGCGGCGGTACAAACCAGTGCGTAATTGTGGAAACTCTCTTAGGAGGAATGCGAACTGCTGAGGGAAAATACGATACTACTAAAAAAGAGGGTTGTCCAGCAGTCCCCTAAATATTTTGTAATTCCTAACAGCAATTCCGCATGAGTTAGGAATTGCTAAAATATATTAACATAAATTATTTTATATTTCAAATTCTATTAAAACCGTCAAAAAATGCAGCTAGAACTAAAACAAATAATCATCCAGCCAGGAAATCAACTATTACTCAAAGATATAACCTGGTCAATGTTTGAAACCCTACTAACAGAATTGGGAGAAAGTCGCGCATCCCGACTTTCATACAGCAAGGGAACATTAGAAATCATGGTTCCCCTACCCGAACACGAAGTTGGCAAAGTCCTGATTGGTAACTTAGTCGAAGCACTACTCGAAGAACTTGGTATGGAATTTTGGTCTCTAGGTTCCACTACATTCAAAAATCAAAAAATGGCTCAAGGAGTAGAACCAGATACCTGTTTTTACATCCAAAACGAAGCCGCAGTCAGAGGCAAAAGCCGCATCGACTTAGAAACAGACCCACCTCCCGATTTAGCCATAGAAATCGACCTCACCTCCCGCACTCAGTTCAACAACTACGAAGCATTAGGAGTTCCCGAATTGTGGCGCTACAACGGCCACAACCTGCAAATCAGCGTACTGCAAGATGGAAAATACATACAGTGCGATCGCAGTCTCCAGTTTCCCAACTTCCCCATCACCGAGCTCATCCCCCAATATTTAGAACAAAGCAAAACAGCCGGCAGAAACGTCGCCATGAAAGCCTTTCGATCTTGGGTAAAAGCGCAAATTTAACGGGGCGATGACAAAATTGCTGTAGGGAAACCGCACTACCGTTCCCTGATATCATTTCCGGTAACACCGGAATGATGTTGACTGTTGACGGTTGACTGTTCGCTGTCAACAGTCAACCGTCAACTCGAATTTACTATTCCAATGCTAACGAATTTGATATCATAACTGCTTAACTAACCAAGCGATCGCCCCTTCAACATCAGCAACCTGCTCAACATCCGCAATCGGCGGCCGCTGCACCATCACCACGGGAATTCCCAGTTCCCTAGCCGCAACAATTTTCGCATAAGTAGCACCGCCCCCGCTGTTTTTACTAACAATTGTATCAATATGATATTCTAATAATAATTGGCGCTCATCTTCCAAAGAAAAAGGCCCCCTTGCTAATAACAATTTACCATTAGGAATAGGAGTATTTAGTGCCGGAGGATCGATCGCCCGCATCAAAAACCAAATAGCATCCAAACCAGCAAAAGCAGCCAATTCCTGCCTACCAATCGTCAGAAACACCCGCTGAGACAGCCCTAATAAAGCCCTTGCAGCCTCCGAGTGGCCGGCAACATCAATCCAGCGATCGCCCTCCACCCTCTCCCAAGCTGGACGCACCAGCATCAAATAGGGCACATTACATTCAGCAGCAGCAACAGCAGCATTAGCAGAAATCTGAGCCGCAAACGGATGAGTAGCATCAATCAAAAAGTCGATCGGGCGATCGAGCAAAAACGCCGCCAGCCCAGCCGCCCCACCAAACCCCCCAATTCGCACCGAACCCGTTTTTGGAGTAAAAGGCTGTTGAGTGCGTCCTGCTAGCGAAGATACCACCTCAATTTCAGCAATTTGAGACGCTCTGACCGCCAGTTCAGCAGCATCCCCCGTCCCGCCCAAAATCAGCAACCGTTTTTTCACCAAATTCTCCCTAACTTATCCAAGCAACCCCGGCAAATTCGGTTAATAATATGTTTAGCAAAGTTTAAACTACCAACAACAATGATTCGCTCACTTTTCACATTTTTTACAGTATTAATTGTAACCGGGTTAGTATGGTTAGGAAATATCGCCCCCGTTGCCGCACAAGTACAACCAACAGATATCACCGATCCCCAACAGGAATTGGGAGAACTCGTTCAAAAAGCTTTTGAAGCTACAAATGAAGGCAAATTTCCCGCCGCAGAAACTTTTTGGACTCAAATCATTGACAAATTTCCCTCAGAAGCCGCCGCTTGGAGTAACCGAGGCAATTCTAGAGTCAGCCAAAACAAACTACAAGCCGCTATTACCGACTACGAAAGAGCGATCGAGCTAGCACCCGACGCCCCCGATCCCTACCTCAACCGCGGCACCGCCTTAGAAGGTTTAGGACGCTGGGAAGAAGCGATCGCCGACTACAATCATGTACTAGAATTAGACTCCCAAGATCCAGCCGCCTACAACAACCGAGGCAACGCCGAAGCAGGTTTAGGAAAATGGGAACAAGCAATTGCCGACTACAGCAAAGCCTTTGAACTAGCCCCCGAATACGCCTTTGCCCGCGCCAACCACGCCCTCGCACTTTATCAAAACGGGCAAACCAAAGAAGCAATTCGCAACATGAAAAACATCGTCCGCAGATACCCCCAATTTGCCGACATGAGAGCCGCCCTCAGCGCCTGTCTTTGGGAAGC
>NZ_JAUBQR010000242.1:0-9906 GCF_036701385.1 Microcoleus sp. Pol12B4
AAGAAACCAGGGATGACGTAGGCGTAGTTGTAGGCATCGACGGCGACACCGACTCCAAAGGCTGCGGCGATCGCAATTTGGCGCACCAATCCAAAGACTTTGCTAATTAGAGTGGCGACTGCGACAATGCCGGCAATCCCTGCGAGGGAACGAGAGGGCTTCTGTAATTGGGACACAAATGGTTACAAACGCTAATGCTAAAAGGATTCACTTATTTTAATCGTGAATCGGGAGAATCATATCATGAACTCATAAAACTTCTAGGGGGAATTGTGCTTATACCAATTTTATCGATATTACTGACTTGCGGAAATTCAATAATCGATCGCGACTATGCGTCCTAAGTAAAAACCGCCATTTCGTGCTATGATGCGTCAATCTATAATCTACAATATAAAATATACGCTCTAAAAATGATGACACAAATGAGTTGATAAAAGCCGATAAATAACATATAGTTGATAACTGATAACTGATTTTGTTAACTACCAGACTTATTTAAAAAGTTCGGAGTTCGGTATTCTGTTATAGGTAAAATCTAACATCTAACATCTAACATCTAACATCTAAAATATAACATCTAAAATCGAATGACTGGCTTAATTTACAAATATCCTCCTCTTTTACCCGGAATTCTCATCAAACGTTACAAGCGATTTTTTGCCGAAATTGAACTAGATTCGGGAGAAATAATCACCGCGCACTGTCCGAATACTGGCCCGATGACTGGTGTTTACATTCCCGGCAATCCAGTGCTAGTATCTCCCAGCGACAATCCTAAACGCAAGTTAGCTTATACTTGGGAATTAATTAAAGTTTGCCACACTGTGCCAACTTGGGTGGGAGTTAATACTGGGCTGCCAAATCGAGTAGTTAAATTAGCTTTGGAATTGAAATTGTTTCCAGATTTGGGCAATTACAGTTTAATTCAACCGGAGGTTGTTTATGGCACTGATAAAAAAAGTAGAGTGGATTTTTGGCTAACTGGTGAGGAAAAACCGATTTTTCTGGAAGTGAAAAATACAACTTGGGTAAAAGAGGAGTTGGCTTTATTTCCCGATACAGTGACGGAGAGGGGACAGAAGCATTTGAGAGAATTGATAGAAGTGGTGCGGCAGGGTTCGAGGGCTGTAATGCTCTATTTTATTAATCGCGGGGATTGTACTGATTTTGCTCCGGGGGATAGTGCCGATCGCATTTACGGAGAATTGTTCAGACAGGCTATGAGTGAAGGTGTCGAAGTTTTGCCTTGTCGGTTCGACGTGACGCCGGAAGGCATTCGCTATTTGGGGTTAGCAAAACTAGATCTACTAACCCTAAATGATTAGTTTAAATTGCCTGCATTTCTTGATCGAGCTCGACACTAGCCACGCCCGTTACGCTCTTTATTCCTTCTAGCTTCGACTGAGAAACTTCTCCAGTAACGATACCAATCACAGGCAGCACCTCATCCACTTTCATTCCCGCCGATTCTAAGGCAGTGACAACCGATTGAATTACCGATATGTTTTGGTCGTCAACAGCCACTATGATGCGCTGTACTTGTTCGTCAGACATATTTAGCATCCTTTGGAGTACATCCATTGCGCTATTGTAAATTGTCTTCTGTTAGATCCCCGCAGGGTTAAAGTGCTGCGGGGATTTGAGTATTCTGCATTACGGAGCTTGTACTAAACCGCTTCCGACACGAGTATTTGGCAACGGTAGCGCCATAGCATAGGCAGTCAGCAATTGCCAAAGTTCAGCACCTCGTTTACCAGTCGATTCGGCATACAAGGCCGCGATGCCAGCTACGTGCGGTGTAGCCATGCTAGTGCCATTGTAAGCAGCATAACGCCCTTTATTCATAGGCACTGATGAGTATACTTTCACTCCTGGAGCGGCGATATCGACTTTCGTTCCTTGAATTAGGTCAGAGGTAGCCGAGAAGTCAGGCACTTGGACGCAGTTATCGACGGCTGCAACAGCCATAATCGAGGGACTATTCGCTGGTTGTCCAACGGTTTTGGTTGGTCCGTGGTTGCCGGCGGCCGCCACGATCAGACACCCATTTTGTAGTGCCCGACGACCGACAGTTTCGTAGGCCGTAGAGGGCTTTGGATTGGTGTTTCCTAATGACATCGAGATCACTTGACACCCATTGGCGATCGCCCATTCCATCCCAGCCAGAATCCAGCCACTAGCGCCACTACCGGCATTACTCAACACTTTACCGACATAAATGGTCGATTCGTAAGCGATCCCGTACCTGCGACCGTTAAGATCCTTGAACCCGCAGGCTGTCCCGATGCAGTGCGTGCCATGACGGTTGCCATCTTGTACGTCCTCCCCTGGTACGAAGGACTGCGATACGATCGATCGACCTGCGAAGTCGGGATGTTGGAGATCCATCCCCGTATCCAGCACAGCAACTTTCATTCCACTACCAGTCAACAGAGAGTTGATCACCTTCGTTGCCTTCAAACCCCAAGTAGACTCGCTATCATCGGAAAAACATTCTTGTTTCTCGATTTCTGCTGCTTCTGTAGTAGTGGCTTTGTCGTACAGGTTATTCACCGCATCGCGATAACCCCGCAAATAGTCTGCCGGCAACCCATCACCAATGGCGTAGAAAGTGCGCTCAGGTTCGATCGCCAGAATAGCCGAATCCTCTCCCGCTGAGGTCATGATGCTGCTGAAACCCCCTTCGTCTAACGAGACGACGGCCACGCCGAGAGTGGGAAACACCGCTCCCCCTGCTGCTTCAATTTGGCTCAAGTCTAGAGCAGAGTCCGGGAAATCGGCAGAATTTGCCAGTCCTCTGATGCCAGTTTGGTCGTTCAGAAGATCTAACCCTTCTATCACCGCATCATCGCGGAAAGTAATAATGTAACGCCCTGTTGTTTCATCAGCTTGGGCAGTTTCTGGGATGGGAAAACTAGGTTGTTCAGACATAAATACCTCTTATTGGGTGTTATTAGAAATCCATGACAGTTTTTCTGACCTAAATTTCTACTTTTTTTGCTACTGACTCGACTTATTTATGACTTACGCAAAAGAGCTATTTTTACATTGTTGGTCGTCGGGTAAGGTGCGGTGTGCTGCGCCCTACAGATACACTTTGTGCGTAAGTCCTGTGCTGTTTACTCGGCTAATTTGCTAATTTGATGGTAAAGTTTGTCATCTAACCGTCCTTCTCCTGTCTGGATTAGCCATTTTTCTAAAGTACGGTTTTTATCAGTAAATTGTTGGGATTTACCCTTGCGTCTAGCCACGATCAATCCATTAGAAATCACAATTTCCCGATCGCCCTCTACCTCTTCACCACTTTCTCGGACAATCAAACCACGATACCCCAAGCCTTCATTAACAGCTCCTTCTCCTTGATGTGTAGACAATGATTGAAGCCGTTGTGTAAACTGCTGAGATTCTTGCACTGTCAATTCCCAATGTGGGTTTGGTCTGCCACTAAACATATCCACTTCTACTTGCATCTTTTTGTCTCCTAAAGCTGTGACCGAACATCCAAGCAAAGTCACCAAAAACATTAAAAAACCCAAGCCAATTATCCTTTCTAGATATGTTGTGAATGAATAAGCCCGTTGCATGGTCTTCTTCTCTAGTGTGGGGAACCCACATTCCGCAGTGCTATATAGCAATCCTAAATCATTTGTAAATTTCTTACTCCCTCCTCTTGGTAAAGGGAGGGTTGGGGTGGGGTAAAAAAATTATCACTCCTGCAAGGATTGCTATAGATTCTATTTAATCTTTTGGCTCTTACAAGTGTAAAAGTAGCCACAAAATATGGTGTAAGGCCCACGGTTACAGGTAGCTGGGTTAGTGATGACTATGCCACTGTTATCTGTATTCCGAGCCGCCGTCGAACCCGGTTTGTGAGCCCAAAATCCTTCTCGCATTTTGCGATACCAGTGGAAATCAACAAAGCCCGGACCAGGGGCAATAACCAGTGCTACTAAATAGCGAGGGGCTTGTGAGGCCGGGAAACAATCGTAGCGTTTGTGCAATCCATCGCACAGAGAAGCTTTGGTAACTTCTACGCAATTAATTGCAGTGTACTGATGTCCGCATCCTTTTCCTGGTTGGGCAAAAGTATCTGTGCGCTTATTGCTCGCATAGTTATAGCAGTTGTTGTTTTGCCGGATTACGGGGTTGTTGTTCCAGAAGCCAGGGTTATAGGGCGAAGTATCATAAAAGCAGGTAGCAGCCACTTCGCTTGAGGTGTCTACCGCCATGTTTGGTAAGTCTTCAACATCAGATACTGAAAGTCTGCTGCTGGTTTCCAGTTGTTGTCGCAGAAAATTCTGCAACATTTCATCTAAAGGTAGTTCTTCTCCGAAAGCCGATGCTTCTGGAGATGATTCTGCACTGCTCATTAAGCCGATCAAACGCTCAGCAATCTCGTTTGCTTTATCGCTAGCAGCACTCGCACCTGCAGCCATATACATACTAGCGGGTAGTTCAAAGTCTTGGGCAAGCTCGTCAGAGAGGGGTTCAATGGTGAAACCGCGAAACCCTAATCCAGCATCAGCAGAAGCTGCTTCGGCTACAATGCTACGATTGTTAGCAATCTCTTTGAGTGTAGTTCGAGCTTCTTCCTCGTCTGTAATAATCCACTCTGGAGCGGGTCTTCCGGAAAATATATCGGCAGTAATCCGTAACATACTTAACCTCTTTTTTGAGTAGTTTTCAGCAAACAAGCTCCACCTTAAAGTTGTTCAATAGCTAGAGAAGACAACCTTGGTCATGAGAGTTATTTAAGCTGAGTTTCAAAACTGCATAACAGCTTTTGATCTAATAGTCCTCAAAAGAAACTTGAACAGCAATACGACGATCCGCGTATAGGATCATGAAGATATTGCAACAAAATTCCATTTTAATAACAGCAACTTTTATCAATAGATGTTGCTTCTTTTCTGTTATAGCAAGTAAAAAAAATCCCATAAATGGGAGTCCGTGCAATAATATTGAGTAAATTCGAGTTAATAGTCGATTAATTCCGCTCCTATGTAGATTAAGTTGTCAAGTTAAATTTAGAATAAAAATTTAACTTGACAACTCCACTCAGATTTATGCTGTCAAATTCAGCGTGAAATTGTCATAACTGTTAATATCAAGCAACCGGAAGCCTACATTAGTTGCTTGGGTGCTGCTTGTCCACTCACACCAGTCAAATGCTTGTGGAGGGACAGGCCTCACGTAAGGCCCTGCCCAATTTGCTCCGTTATCAGCCTCAGCATAGTAGCAGTAGTAGCGATTCAGACTACGCAAACTATCCCCATATACCACTTTGCATTCGCCAGGATTGAGTCGCCACCAACCTTTTTTTGCCCAATTTCCACCATCTGGACAGTTGGGGTGATAGTACATAATAGCTACCCAAACACCAGATGTATATTTGTTGCAAATTGTGAGCATATTCCACCTCTTACAATGAGTAATTGCCAATGAATACGGTTCTATGTCCCTGTTTTGTAACGGGTAAATTCAGGTAAAACTTCTTTGTTTTCCACAGAGAACATTGATGATGCACGTAGTGTGTGAAGGAATGTTTGATTTTCGATGCCCGGTTTAGCATCAGATTGACCTTCGCGAGCTACCGAATCTTGTTTTATTGCACTGACATCCACAAAATCGACTGTTGCATCTTCTTGGCTTTTTTGAGGTAAAACTTCTTTGTTTTCCACAGAGAACATCGATGATGCGCGTAGCGTGTGAAGCAAGGTTTCATTTTCGATGCCTGGTTTAGCATCAGATTGACCTTCGCGAGCTGCCGAATCCTGTTTCTGAACACCGACATCGACAAAATCGACCGTTGCATCTACATTATTGGTTTCCATTTTTACCTCCGTAGTGGATTTTTGTTTAGCACAGTTTACAGACTCCATATAGCGTTTAATCTCATATTCCTCAAAATAAACTTAGAGAGCAATACGACGATCCGCGTATAAGATTATGAAGATATTGCAACAAATTCTGCTTTGAATAATTCCAACTTTTACCAAGCAATCATCACAGCATTCGTCCGGCTTTGTAGGCTTAGTTTTTTGTAAAGATGCTTGATATGTTTGCGAAGCAAAATTATTTCTTGAATTATTAGATAAATGAGTTGGCAAAAGTAGATAAAAAGTTTATACTTTACAGTTGATAGTGATTTAGGATGGATGTTTACACCCCACCCTAAAAGCATTCTGCCCTGAAAGCTGGTTTCAAACCCCTAAATTTTGATAAACCAGTGATTTACGGTTGGGTGGGTGCGGGTTTTTTATATTGTCAATTATTGGCAGGTATTGTTGGTGAACCCGCCCCACAAAAATTATGTCTATTTAGCAATGCCCCATGACTGACTTAATTGACAGATATCCTGCTCTTTTACCCGGAATTCTCATCAAGCGGTACAAGATTTTATTAATCACGGAGATTGTACTGATTTTGCTCCGGGGGACAGTGCCGATCGCCTTTACGGAGAATTGTTCAGACAGGCGATTAATGCAGGTGTAGAGATTGTGCCCTGTCGCTTTGAGGTGACACCAGAAGGCATTCGCTATTTGGGGTTATCAAAACTGGATATTTGAGATTTGGTGCGCTTCATGGGGACAAACTCAGTCAAACTGGTCAAGCCGACTAAATGCTACTCACCCTCCAACAAGCTGCTGCTTAGCCTCAGATGCGTAAGCCATGAAACTGTCAGAAGTGTTGCTATTCGGAGACTTGAACAGTGATTTGAAATTCCTCAATGGTTGATTTCTCACCAACCCACTCACGCAAGTTTTTTAGTTGTAATTTTACTCGACCGGGATTGTTTGCTTGAAAGGTGAACACGCGCTGCCCGCCACCACCTATCCCTGTATTACTAGGCAGATTAATGTCGTCACTTTTGAATTGTAAAACTTCTGTCTCTAAGGCGGGCAGGGACCAGCGGTAGCCTGTTGTTGAATTTTCGTCTAAACGAAGTATGAGTGTCTGTCCGCGCTTGAGGGTTAAAACTGTACCACTATCGGCTTGAGATAAAGTTACTTCAGACATAGATTGTAATGTATGGGGTGATGGAGGTGGCTGTATAGATTGCTGTTTTGGCTGTGCGGTCGGCACTGGAGGAGATGTTGTGCGAGTATGTGAAGCAATGTTAGGAGACAGGTAGGTAAAGGATACTAAATAGGTCGAAATGATTAAGGCTAAAAACATATTTATGTACAAAATAAACAGCGATCGCCAAGTTTAGTCGCGCTAGAAGCGGAATTGGCTGAGTGGCGGTTGACGGTTGCATGGTGAACCTTGAAGTTGAACCATCAACCGTCAACATACTAGATGCAAAATCTTTGATTCTAGCGCGGCATAAACTGGGAGAGTCGGCGACAATCAAGCTTTACCAAACATAAAGGGTGGATACTTTGTTGTCGGCTTCTTCATAGTATTGGACGGGTTTAGCTAATACTTTAGCATGGGCTGCGATGACGTTGAAGGCAACGATCGCAGAGTCAGAATTATCGGCAAATTTGCGCCAACCAATCTGATCCACATACATATAAGCGTTACGAGTTGAGCTGTTTGTCCACAGTCCCAGTACCTTTTTATCAGTTTGCCAAGCTGTGTTGCCTTGACTAACAGCATTTTGAGCGGGGGGATCGAAGGTGGGACGGTCTTCTTGACTTGCGGTTTGCTTCGCAGTTTGAACGGGAGGTTCTTGGGTGGGGTAGGCTTCCATTTTTATCTCCTTAATATTGGGGTTGAAGGGTTCTGCGATCGCCTGACAAGGCACACAAACCTCATCAGGTGAACCGGCTGGATTGCTGGAATAAGTCATGGTCGTTCCTTAATCTCTAGAAGCGTATCGTTAATTGTTGGACTTGGGATTTTGGACGATCGTCTCAAGTCCGCTGTTTTTTACCAGGCGTAAATTTCTTTGATGATCGCGTTTTCTTGATAGAGGCTGACTGGACGATCGGCCGCTTTAGACGCAGCAAGCTGAATCAACATATCGAGGTTTGTTTCATCGCTAGCATCAGAGAGTTTCCTCCAGCCGATGCCTTCGCTGACATAGACATAAGCATTGCGATCGGCATTATTTGTCCAGAGTCCGAGAATTTTCACATTTGACAACCAGCCGGTTTCAACGATGCCATCCACCGCGAACATACTGGAGTCAATCCCGCACTGCCCGTAAGCGATGCGGAAAAAGCCATTCTCACCAAAGTTCTGTCCCCAGCTATTTTTCGCGATCCAATAGCCTTCGGTGTCGTTATAACCGACGATCGAGACACAGTGACCACCCTCAACCTTGCCGCTAACCTGGCGATAAATGCCGCTTTTGTAAGCGAAGAAATCTGTGTAGACAGTGAAGCAAGCTACCAACGCGCCACGAGTGGAAAGCCATTCCTTCATATCTGCGATCGATTTAATCTCATGCCAGCCGCTAATTTTAACGGCGCTACTTTGCCAGTTACTGGCAAGGTTGCTGCAATTTTGATCGGCTGCGGTGTAAGGGTAAGAAGCTTCGATAGCGAGTCCTGTTTTCGCAGAATCCATTGAGGGTGGCACCCACCAACCGTTCCCGCAGTTACGTCCTAGGGCGCGGGCATAGCAGTAGAACAAGTGAGCTTCGGATAAATCGATCGCCAGCGCCGGATTGTTGCGAATGCGGCGAATGGTGGTTTCGATCGTTGCCACAGTGCCAAACGCAACACAAGAACCGCAAGAACCTTGGTCTTTGACTGGTGTCACAAATCCACCTGTCCGCATATCGAAGCTGGCGGGAAAGCCAGCAGTCTCGCCTTTAATCTGTGCCGACTTAAAGACTTCCTGATTGATCTTGGCAATCTGCTCTTGTTCTTCAAAGGATGGTTCGTTAGGCCCAGGTGTATAACCGAGGCGCAGTTGCTTTTCGGCATCTGAAAGCTGAGTCATGCTCGTTTCGCCAGCTTGCCAAGAGGCACCCGCTAGCTCGATTGCTGCTTGCAATTTAATGGAATCCATGTCATCTCCTTAAAACATAAAGTAGGTTTGACTCAAATTAAAACCGCTCGTGAGTTTTCGTATTTTTTGCTCTTTTTTCGAGCTGCGATCGAACGTTGGATAACAGCGTTTGATCTAATAGTCTTCCAAATAAACTCTGGTAACAATACGACGATCCGCGTATAGGATTATGAAGATATTGCAAAAAATTTTCCGTTGAACCACCCCAATTTTTCTAGAGCAACCATCACAGCAGCAGTCCGGGTTTGTACGCTTAGTTTCCCGTAAAGATGCTCTAGATGTTTTCGCACTGTTCCTTCACTGCAACCGAGCACTTTAGCGATTCCTGCATTGCTTTTATCTTTGGCAATCCAGAATAAAACTTCCGCCTCGCGTTTGGTGAGTCCTAGCGATTCCAGGGCGGAAATAGAGAATGATTGCAGTTCTTCTTCCTCCAATAGCAAGACATATTGCTCTTTGATGGGATCGGGAATCAGCCGGACGATCAACTGTTTTCCTGCCTGTTGAATGTGCAAGGGCAAACAGCGAGAGGGAACATTGTGGTTGAATGCGATTCGCGCAATCTGCTCCTGGAACCAATGTTGTAAGGATTCTGGCAATGAGTAGGGAATGTGGTGTAAAAAATACTGGCTTAAAAGTTCTTCTGCCCGTTGAGTCATGAATTGCACTTCGCCTGCAATCTCTACAACTATCGCCCCTACGCGATCCAAAATTTGCTTGACTAATCCCTTAATGAAATTATCTGGCTCCTTATCTGTGCGATCGCTCTCGACTTTGATAATACAATCTTGGTAGAAAATTTCGTAACTTTCGACCTCAGCTTTTGGTGCTTGGAGTCGATCAAAATCTTGAGATGTCAAAATAACTGCGCGCTGACGCCTGTGTTTCTGTGAATTCATGGGAAATATCTCCATTGGCATATACGGTGAACATGGC
>NZ_JAUBQR010000425.1:0-1725 GCF_036701385.1 Microcoleus sp. Pol12B4
CCGCAATCCTAGCCCATTCTATAACAACAGCTATTATCTAGGGAAAAATCCCGATGTTGCTGCGGCTGTCGATCGCGATGAAATTACTGGTATTGGTCACTTCATCCAATTTGGTCAATCGGAAAACCGCAGTCCCAGCCCTTTGTATAACGATAGCTATTATCTCGCAAAAAACCCCGGTCTTACTCCTGCTGTTGAGCGCGACGAACTCACTGGCATTGAACACTTTATCAAGTTTGGCGCTGCTGAAGGGCGAGATGTCACTCCATTTATTAAGTCTGGTGATTCAACCTTGCCAAATGGTGTTGCTTCTGGAGATACCACCCAAACTTCAACTGTTTTGTGGACTCGCAGCACAGTTCTGGGTAATGTTGTCTTTGAATATTCCACAGATCCAAACTTCAGTAACAGTCTCGACACTCTCACAGATACCGTCACCGATGTTACCGTACCGGTGAAAGCCGAACTGACGAATTTAAAGCCTGGTACTCAATATTTTTATCGAGTGCGTGATGCCGCTGGCACTTCAGCAGTTGGGCAATTCCGCACTGCTGCTGAGTTGGGAAATCGCCAGGGTTTACGATTTGGGGTAGCAGGCGACTGGCAGGGCCAACTTACTCCTTTCCCCGCGATCGCAAATGCGCCGGAACGCAATCTCGACTTTTTTGTTCGCCTCGGCGACTCCGCTTATGTAGACGATCTATCGCCGGATTTGCCGGGAGTCAGACAACCTAAAACTTTTGAAGAGTTTAGCACCAAGCACAATGAAGTCTACGCTCAACGTTATGGCCTCAATACCTGGGCTGATTTGCAGGCTTCCACCACCATCTATGCTAGCTGGGATGACCACGAACTCACGAATGATTTTGCCGGAGGTGCAGCACCTACTGAGTCGCCGCAAAAAGAGGGGATTTTCGGGACGGAGGGAGGCTTTGTCAATGATACGCCTGTATTTGACACAGGTTTACAAGCATTTCAAGCCTACAATCCCCTGCGAAATGATTTTTATGGCAATACGGGCGACTCTCGCACTGCTAACGAGCAGAAACTTTACCGCTATAATACCTTCGGCAGTGATGCAGCTACATTTGTGTTAGACTTGCGCTCTTTCCGAGATAATTCTTTGAAAAGTATCCCAGAAACTTCCGACCAAGCTACTGTTAATAAGTTTCTCAATGATGCCTTTACGCCCAATCGCACGCTGTTAGGGGGGGCGCAACTTCAAGACTTGAAAAATGACTTACTGAAAGCTCAACAAAATGGCATAACTTGGAAGTTTATTATGTCAAGCGATCCGATACAAAATTTTGGTATTCCGGTTGCAGGCGATCGCTGGGAAGGTTATGCTGCTGAACGAACAGATTTGCTGCGTTTCATCAAACAAAATAACATCAAAAATGTGGTTTTTGCCACCGGAGATTTTCACGGATATGTCGTGAATAATGTCACCTATCAAGAAGCCGCAGGTCAGCCGCAAATCCCTACGGATGTTATTGATGTAATGACGAGTCCTGTTGCTATTCAGTTGAACATCGGGCAAGGGCCGTTTGCCGCCCCCTTTGGCCCCGCAACAGTTGCTTTTACGCCTACCGCCTTGCTGCCACAATCGGAAAAAGATCGCTATAATTCATTGCCGACAAGGGAAGAAAAAGATGCCTTTGTCCGCAATATTCTGGATACTCGGACAGCGCCGCTAGGATACGATCCAGTTGGTTTGGAAGGTTC
>NZ_JAUBQR010000243.1:0-9904 GCF_036701385.1 Microcoleus sp. Pol12B4
TCCCCAATGTTGGCAAACAATACCTATTTACAATTTGAACAGATGTGGCTCATCGATCTCTATAAATCTAGTTAAAGGGCTAGGGGTTAAATAACAACATTCTTTACCGATATATTTAACAAACCAACTTAGGGGTATAAAGTTTAGAGACTACCTTATCGCTAACTGGTTTTCCGGCTCAATACTTAGTTTCATTGCATTATTAAATTACCCAAGTATAGCCAAAAAAATTGAAGACTGATCTATTCATATATTGCTTAATTTATGGTAATACCTCGACGCAAAGTAATTATAAGTTTAGACCAAACACCATTTAAACGATTGCTACCTCTTTTGCTTGGTGTGGTGGCTTCTCTTGCTATTTTATTTACGTGGCAACAGCTAATCATCAACGGACAAATTCACATCGAGCAGTTAATTCAGCAGGAAGCCAATGCGATTCAGTCACAACTGACCGAAGGATTATCCATTCGGGTGTTGACACTTCGGCAAATGGCGAATCGCTGGGAAGCTAATGGCGGTACACCAAAGGCTCTTTGGGAAGCCGATGCTGAGGCGTATGTAAAGGATTTCTACGGTTATCAGGCGATCGCATTAGTCGATCCATCATTTAAAGTGCGATGGGTTGCGCCACTGGCAGGGAATGAGGCAGCGCAAAACCTCGATTATAATCGGGAACTGCGTCGCAAAATTACTTTGCAAGTAGCTCGTGATTTGCGTCAACCTATCTTAAGTCGCAATATTTCACTTGTTCAAGGGGGTCAAGGATTTCTAGCAAGTTTTCCTTTATTTGTAGGTGAACGTTTTGATGGGTTTATTGTCGGAGTTTTTCAGTTCCCCACTATATTTGAAAGTATTTTAAAAGTGTCACCCGGCTACAATGTAGCTATCTATGGTGGCACAAGTTTGCTCTACGGTCAAGAGTCTTTTTCTCAATATCCAGAGCATAAAACAGTTGTAGTAAAAGCCTATGGTGTAGACTGGAGAATAGATGTTTATCCAACTTTAGATTTAGTAGAAAGTGTCAAGTTTTATTGGCCTAGAGTTGTATTAATTGGTGGTTTAGTTTTAGTTGGGCTGCTTATGTGGGTCGTGTATCTCGCACAAGTTAGTTATTGCAAAGTCGATAAATTCAAAAAAGCCAATCGCCAGTTGCAATGGGAAATTCACCAGCGACAACAGGCAGAAATTGCGATCGCCCGACTAGCTGCGATCGTTGAATCTTCGGAAGATGCCATTATCAGCAAAGATTTAGAGGGTGTAGTTACAAGTTGGAATGTAGGAGCAGAAACAATTTTTGGCTATACAGCGGCCGAAATAGTAGGGCAATCAGGGAGAAAACTGATTCCCGCAGACTATCGAGATGAGGAAAACGAAATTCTCACCAAAATCCAGCGAGGAGAACGCATCGAACACTACGATACAAAGAGGCTAAGAAAAGATGGAACATTAATCGATGTCTCGATGAGTGTCTCCCCCATTAAAGACGAAACAGGGAATATAATTGGAGCCTCAAAGATTTCCCGGAATATTGCTGACCGCAAACAAGCAGAAGCAGCACTACGTCAAAGTGAAGAACGCTGGGAACTTTCTGTACGCGGGAATAATGACGGCATTTGGGATTGGAATGTTCAAACCAATGAGGTCTTCTTTTCTAGTCGCTGGAAGGAAATGCTGGGCTATCAAGACCATGAAATCCAAAACACTGTAGACGAATGGGCTAATCTGTTACATCCCGATGATTTGGGATGGGTGATGCAAGCCGTTCAAAATCATTTTGCCAAGAAAACTCCTTTCCATATCACAGAACATCGCATTCGCTGCAAAGATGCTTCCTACAAATGGATTTTGGATCGCGGTCAGGCACTTTGGGATGATGAAGGTAATGTAATTCGGATGGCTGGCTCTCACACCGACATTACCGAGCGCAAGCAAGCTGAAGTTGCGTTACAGGTAAGCGAAGCTAGATATCGGCAATTGATCGATAACTTAAATGCGGGTTTTGTGATTCATGCGGCAGATACCAGCATCCAATTATGTAATGAAACTGCCTGTGAATTACTAGGGCTTTCAATGGATCAAATGCTGGGAAAAACTGCGATATCTCCGGCCTGGCATTTTGTGCGGGAAGATGGCAGCGTGATGCCCCTAGAGGAATATCCGGTAAATCAGGTTTTATCCAGTGGAAGTTCCCTCAAAAATTATGTTTTAGGAATCAAAAAAGAAATTGATAGTTGTGCTTGGGTATTAGTTAATGCCTACCCAGAGTTCTATCAAAACGGTAAAATCCTACAAGCTGTAGTTACGTTTATTGATATTAGCAAGCGCAAAAAAATAGAGCTGGAAATCCAGAAAACTCGCAATTTCTTACAAGCACTGCTGGATCATCTACCGCTCGCAATTTTTGTTAAGGACGCAGAGCCTAAACGATTTGGCGTATTTCAGTTTTGGAATAAAACCAGCGAACGGTTATTTGGCATCTCAGCGGAAAACGCGATCGGCAAAAGTGGCTATGATTTTTTCCCAAGAGAACAGGCTATCTTTTTCGATCGAAAGGATAGAGAAGCTTTTGAAAAAGCTAAGACTGAGGATATTGCTGAAGAAATCATTGACAGTCATAGTATGGGAAAATGTTGGCTGCATACGGTGAAGATTCCCATTTACGACGAACAGCATCAGCCCCAGTACCTACTTTGTTTTTCAGAAGATATCACCGATCGCAAACACGCAGAAGCAGAGCGTAGAGAAATGAGTGATGTAATGCAAAATGCGGTGTCCGGTATTTCCAAAATGGATGTACAAGGACATTACCTCTATGTGAATAAAGCTTATGCTGACATGACAGGCTATCAGCCAGAAGAAATGATCGGGATGTCCTGGGAAAAAACCGTACACCCCGATGAGTTGAAAAAACTGGTTGCAGCCTATTGGCTGATGGTGCAAGAGGGCAGAGTTGAAGTTGAAACCAGAGGGATTTGTAAAGACGGTTCGGTTTTTTATAACCAATTAGTGATGATTTCAACTTACGACGCACAGCACCAATTTATGGGGCATTACTGCTTCATGAAAGATATTAGCGATCGCAAAAAAGCCGAACTTGCACTAGAACAGGAACTCCTGCGGAGTAAAGCCTTCTTCAATACTTCACTGGACGGTGTTGTTGTCATGGATTGGGTTGGAAATGTTGTCGAAGCTAGTCCCAGTTTTGCTCAAATGCTGGGCTACACCCTAGAAGAAACCCTGAATCTGAGTGTGTTTGATTGGGATGCTGAATGGACGAGGGAAGAACTACAACTTATGCTCCAGAGAGAGGAGGTTATTCCGCTGTTTGAAACGCGACATCGCCGCCAGGATGGTTCTGTATATGACGTGGAAATTAGCTGGAACCGGGTGGAATTACAAGATGAGATGATGAACTTCTGTATCTGCCGAGATATTAGCGATCGCAAACGCAACGAAGCGGAACGCCAACAAGCAGAACAGGCACTCCGAGAGAGTGAAACTCGCTTCCAAGCCTTCATGAATCACAGCCCTGCCCCTGCCTGGATTACCGATGAAAATGGTGTAATGCTCTATGCCAGCCAGACTTATCTCAATACCTTCGATCTACCGACTGACTATGTGATTGGAAAATCCATTTTTGAACTTTACCCCGCCGCCTTCGCCCAACAATTTCTAGACAATATCCAAACGGTTGCTCAAACCAACGAGCTAATTGAAACGATTGAGATTGCGTCCCGTCGAGATGGAACCCTGGCTGAGTTTCTGGTTTACAAATTTCTCATCCCCGACTTATCTGGGCAAATGCTAGTAGGTGGTGTGGGGATCGATGTGACACGACAACATCAAGCGGAAACCGCTTTACAACTGAGTGAGGAACGCTTAATGCTGGCACTAGAAGCTTCTGGAGATGGACTATGGGATTGGGACATTGAAACTGGAAAAGTTTACCTGAATTCCTACTACCAGGAGATGCTGGGCTACAAGCCCGGTGAGTTGGTGATGGATGTGAACGTCTGGGAACAGATGATTCACCCTGATGATAAATTCTGGGTTTTTGAGGATCTCAATAGTAACTTGCAAGATAGCTCTCTCAAATATGCCTTTGACTACCGTGTGCGTTGCAAGTCAGGTGAGTGGAAGTGGATCGCTAACTACGGGAAAGTCGTTGCCTACGATGAAGATGGTAAGCCTTTACGGATGATTGGAACGCACAAAGACATCAGCGATCGCAAATGTAAAGAACTGGCACTGCAGCACGCAATGGAAGCAGCAGAAGCAGCGAACTTGGCAAAAAGTACCTTCCTAGCCAATATGAGCCACGAATTACGCACTCCTCTCAACGTAATTCTAGGATTTGCTCAGGTGATGGCCCATGACTCCTCCCTAACTCCCAACCAAAAACAAGATCTGCAAACAATTCGACGCAGTGGAGATCACCTCTTGAGTTTGATTAACGATGTGCTGGATCTCTCGAAAATTGAATCGGGACACTGCACAGTTGAAGACAGCGGATTAGACTTAATTGCGCTGCTGCATTCCCTCCGAAATATGTTGGCGGAACGAGCAACTTCTAAAGGACTTGGCCTTTGTTTCGAGATTGCGCCAGAAGTTCCCCAATTCATGCTTGTCGATGCTCAAAAACTGCGCCAGGTTTTGCTAAATCTGGTGAGTAATGCCATCAAATTTACCGATCGGGGAAGTATTACTTTGCAAGTCAGTATAGAGGCGAACGGTACAGGGGCATTAAGCACAACTCGGCCGATTCTCCAGTTTGTAGTCGCTGACACAGGTGTAGGGATTGCATCGGTCGAACTCGATACCATCTTCGATGCGTTTGTGCAAGCTCAAGTTGGGAAGCGATCGATCGGCGGTACGGGGCTAGGTCTAACCATTAGCCGCAAATTGTTGGAACTCATGGGCGGAAAAATTTCTGTCAGCAGCACTCTGGGACAGGGGAGTACCTTCACCTTTACCCTTCCCGTCAGCCCGATCAGTGGAGTTAATGTTACACCCGAAGAGAATAATCGCCTCGTGATTGGGCTGGCTCCCAGTCAAGGGGATCATCGCATTTTGGTGGTTGACGATCAAGCAGAAAATCGCTTGCTAATGGTCAGATTACTGACACAATTAGGATTAGAGGTAAAAGAAGCTACCAACGGACAGCAAGCTGTGCAGATTTGGCAACAATGGCAACCCGACCTAACCTGGATGGACATTCGGATGCCCGTGTTAGATGGATACGAGGCTACGAAGCAAATTCGGGCAATGGAAGACGGACAGAACAGTATCATTATTGCACTTACGGCCCAGGCTTCCCAGAGCGATCGCACCCTCGCCTTGGCTGCTGGCTGCAACGACTACATCAGCAAGCCCTTCCGGGAACAAACCCTATTTCTTAAGATGGCTGAATACCTGGGATTAGAGTATGTATATGAGGAAGAGGAAATAGAAAAGGGGGAACGGAGAACAGATTGTTTTCCTTCTTACCTCTGTTCTGTTGCCTCTTCCGTTTCAGATTCCTTCGATCCAATGCTTTTGGCGACATTACCAAGAGTATGGGTTGTTCAGTTGGAAGATGCTGCTTTATGTGGGGATGATTTTGCGATAATTGAACTGGTAGCTCAACTTTCCTCAGAACTCGCTCAATTCGGTACTTATCTGACGGAACTCGCCAACCAGTATCAATTTGAAAAAATTCTTAATCTAATTCACAACCATTTTCCAATTGGAATTCCTCCCTTGGATTTATAAGCTGTTGTGCAGTTAAACGTTTGATTAGGACTAGGCAATTAGAAACAGCCAACAATAATTAAATTTAATTGCTGGTAATTAGTGAGAAACATTCTTAATTCTTATTGATAATTACTGCTATAAAATGCTTAACAAAACACCCAGAATATCCCAGTTGACTCCTGTCAGTTTAAATAATTTAGAGGAATGCAGCGAAGAATCAGTGTATGCTCCCGGTCATATTCAGCCACACGGAATCGTTTTATTGATGCAAGAAAAAAGCCTCAATATTTTACAAGTCAGTGAAAATGTAGAACAGTTATTTGGCATTTCGGCAGAAGAATTGCTAGGTCAGCCATTGCCAGGGTTATTGGGTCACGATCGAGTACAAGAAATTGTTAGGTGTCTCGATAGAGAACAACTAGACATTCATAAGGTTTTCGATCTAAAAATTTCTCTCAAAGACGGTACAATTCAAAGATATAGAAGCACACTGCATCAGCTACCAAATGAGTTGATTCTGGAGCTGGAACCCCACTTGACTATTGAAAATAATCATTCAATCGATTTTTATCAGCGTCTGCAAACAGTTATCCTCAACTTTCGCAGTGCGATCGATATTTCGGATTTAGCTCAAACCATTGCTAGAGAAGTGAAAGCCATGACCGGGTTCGATCGCGTAATGGTCTATCGCTTTGAAGCCGATGACCATGGGGTGGTGATTGCCGAAGAGAAAGAAAGCTATCTAGAAAGCTACCTGGGATTGCATTACCCGGCGATCGATATTCCCGTACCCGCCCGCAAATTGTTTTACAGCAATTGGGTGCGCCAAATTCCTAATATCAATTACACCCCGGCCCGCCTAATTCCCACCAACCATCCCCTAACCAATACATCCCAGGATCTAAGTGCTTGTGTGTTAAGGGGAGTATCTCCCTACCACATTGAATATTTGCAGAATATGGGAGTTGCTGGGACACTGACGATTTCGTTAATTGACGATCGGCGTCTCTGGGGATTAATTGCCTGTCACCATTACAGCCCGCGATTGCTAGATTACGAAACTCGCAAAACCTGTGAATTTTTAGGACAATTTGCCTCGATCGAACTGGTGCATCAGCAAGATCGAGAATTGAAAGTTTATCGATCGCAGGCAAAAACTATTCAGGATCAACTTCAGCAGGCATTCCGGCGAGAGTCTAATTTTATCGAACAAGTATTGACCGAAAATGCTTCTCAAATGCTAGATTTAGTTCATGCTCAGGGAGCTGCAATTCTGCTCGATGGTCGTCTGACATTGGTGGGTAAAACACCATCTGAAGCTGAGGTTGACGAGCTTGTGCAGTGGTTACTGCAACAGAACAAAGAACGAGTGTTTGCAACAGCTTCTTTGTCTCAGTTGTATCCCCAAGCGAAGCAATTCAAAGAGCGAGCTAGCGGTGTTTTAGTAATCTCAATCTTCCTATGCTACGCCATACAAAAGTCATACCACATCCTTTGGTTCAGGCCAGAACAAATTCAAACCATAAACTGGGCAGGTAATCCACACGATGCTGTGTCGATAGACGAAATTGGAAAAATGCACCTGTGTCCCCGCAAATCCTTTGAACTGTGGCAAGAGACAGTGCGGGAGATGTCTTATCCGTGGCAGATTGCAGAGTTAGAAGCTGCCGCCGAAATGAGGCATATCCTTATGCTGGCGGTGTTAGAATTTTCGCAAACTGCCCTAGAACACGCTGCACAAAAGGCAGCAATAGCCAACCGTGCCAAAAGCCAGTTCCTTGCGAACATGAGCCACGAACTCAGAACCCCACTCAACGCCATTCTGGGATTTACCCAGCTTATGAACCGCAGCCCCTATATCCCAGAAGAATTTCAAGAGCATTTAGGGATCATTACCCGTAGTGGAGAACACCTGCTGACATTGATCGACGATGTTTTGCAAATGTCTAGGATAGAAGCAGGGCAATTGGTACTGAGTCGAAGCTGTTTTAATCTGCATCGACTGCTGGGTTCTATTAACGAGATGTTCAGCATCAAAGCGCCTGAGAAAGGGTTACATCTGAGCAGCGAGTGGGATGCTACTGTTCCCCGTTATGTCTGTGGGGATCAAGCAAAACTTCGCCAAATCTTGATTAATCTGCTGGGGAATGCTATCAAATTTACAACAACAGGAAGCATAGCCCTGCGCGGACGAGCTTTTTCATCAGATGATATGCCATCCGGTAAAATTCGCGATCGCGCCACTAATCCACCTGATATTAAACCAACTATTACCCTGCGTCTCGAAGTTGAGGATACCGGATCTGGCATTTCTCCCTCTGATTTAGAATCAATTTTTGACGCTTTCATGCAAACCAATCGCGGTCGCAACGATCGAGGAACAGGTTTAGGACTGTCTATCAGTCGTGAGTTTGCGCGTCTGATGGGAGGCGATATCACCGTGCGAAGCACCCTGAATCGAGGCTCGACTTTTACCTGCCAAGTTATTTTAGAACTACCAGAGTCCCTTGATTTAGAGGAACCTGAAATTAGCGATCGGATTATCGGGCTCGCACCTGGGCAACCTATCTACCGAATTCTAGTAGTAGAAGACGTTCCAGAAAATCGGCAACTGCTGATGACACTGCTGGAGTCATTTGGGTTTGATGTGTGTGCGGTGGAAAATGGGGTAGAGGCGATCGATCGTTGGCAAACATGGAACCCTGACCTAATTTTGATGGACATCCAAATGCCTGTCATGGATGGTTATGAAGCGACGAGACAGATTCGATCGCAACAGTCATTAGTCATTAGTCATGAGTTATCAGTAGATAACTCAGGGCAAATGTCACAGGACAAAAGACAAATTACACGCATCATTGCCCTCACTGCCTATGCTTTTGAAGACGATCGTATCGCCAGCCTGCAAGTCGGTTGCGATGACTACATTGCCAAGCCGTTTACTGAAGACACACTTTTCGAGAAAATAGCTCATCACTTGGGCGTCCGCTACTGCTACGCCGAAAAACTTCCGCCAAAATCATCAGCTTCGCCACCAAAGATATTTACTCCAGACTTTAAAACCATGCCAGCCAAGTGGATTGCAGAAGTTCATGAAGCAGCACTAGATCTTAGTGATAATAAGCTTTATGAACTTATTGCTCAAATTCCCAAAGATAAACAAGATTTCATCGCGGCGATGACATCTTTGGTCGATAACTTTCAGCTTGAAACGATCGCAACTCTCACCCAGATTTAGGAACAAGCCCATGACAAATCTATTCAAACTTGCGGCCGAAAGGAATATTCTCATCGTGGATGATACCCCAGACAATCTGCGCTTGTTAGCCAAAATTTTAGAGTCACAGGGCTATATTGTGCGTAAAGCCCTCAACGGCAGGATGGCACTCCAAGGTATTCATCGCGACCCACCTGCTCTAATTTTACTTGACATCAATATGCCAGAGATGAATGGGTACGAAGTCTGCCAAAAGTTAAAAGCATCTGAAGCGAGTGCTCAGATACCGGTTATTTTTATCAGTGCGCTCGAACGACTGGAAAACAAGGTACAAGCCTTTGAACTGGGTGGTGTAGACTATATTACCAAACCCTTTCAAGAGCAGGAAGTGCTGATGCGAGTAAAAAATCAATTACTCATCCAACAGCAACGCCAACAACTGATCGAACAAAATCAACGTTTAGAACACGAAATCCAGGAACGTCTGAGGGCAGAAGCAGAAGTAAGGCAGCTCTCCGTGACCGATGAATTAACTGGATTATATAACCGACGCGGCTTCTTTTTACTAGCAGAACAACAACTAAAAATTGCTCTTCGCACGCAAACATCCTATTTTATTTTGTTCGCTGATTTAGATGGTTTGAAAAAGATTAACGATACTTTAGGACACGAAATGGGAGACAGAGTAATTGTTGACGCAGCTAAAATATTGAAGCAAACCTTTCGTGATGCCGATATTATAGCTCGACTGGGAGGAGATGAATTTGCTTTATTTATTCCTAATTTTTCAGGTGCTTCATCTACTAATTTCCATTCTCGACTGCAAGAAAATATAGATCGCTTTAATCAACAGTCCGAGCGAGCTTATATATCAATAAGTCTTGGTGTAGAGTTGGGGGATTTAAAGAATGAAGTTTTATTAGAACAATTGCTGGCCAAGGCTGACAAACT
>NZ_JAUBQR010000244.1:0-9869 GCF_036701385.1 Microcoleus sp. Pol12B4
GCTAAATCGCGATCCAAATTCCAAGTTTGGCAGCGAGAATCCCCGGCAAAATTGCTGATGGCTAAACCGAGTTCGCGACTAGCTGTGTGCAGGGCTAAGCCGTATTTTTTAACAGATGTTCCGTCTTGGGGATTGCTATTCACGATTACTGATAATTTTCCTTAACAAAAAACAGGGGCAAAGCCACAACTAAGCAACCCAAAAGAATGCCAAATATTCCCGTGTTTAAAATCCTCGAATTACCCATACCCCCACTCACCAAAAACAGCACTACTAAACTTGCAAATAAATTTTTATTAGCAAATTCTTTGTGTTGGGAAACTTGATGCTTCACCGTCATAAAACCCGACGAAACTATTAGCGCAAACCAAGAATTAAAAATAACTATTTGAGAGCCAAAGATAAACCAAACTAAGGCAAACATTAGCGCATCTATCCAAAAATCCTGAGTTTTCAACTTCGGCAGCCAAAATTCTTGGGTAGTAACAGAGGCGACTTTCTTGAGTAATTGATTGTGTTGCAGCCGCACGAGTTTGTTTCTCAATTTAATCTTGGGATCGATTTGCAATATTTGCTTCCACTCCGGGCGGCGAGAATTGTTGACTCTTCCCAACAGCTTCACGGCTGCGACTTTATTTAACTGCAAATCAGTGAGTCTGGTGGCAATTATTTGAGATAAGTGCGGATAGTAAACGGGGTTGTCTTCGGTTCTGTTGATGACGATATTGAGCTGTTGCTTGGCTTGACTGACTTGGATTGTAACATTGTACGGGGCGAGAGCCTCTTGTAAAGCTTGCTGAATTTCGGCTTGCTGTTGGCGAGTGAAAAGCAACACACCGGGCGCAGGTGTAACCACCCGTTCTGCGGGCGTTTCGGGCGCGTCTAGCACAGGCGCTGCGTCTAAATACACAGGTTTGGGGTTCAAGTGCCGGATGACTGCTGATGCTGAGCTGTAGCGCCGATTGGTGGCACTTTGAAGCATGGTGTCGAGGATGCGGCCGAAATCGTCGCTAACAGCAGTCTTCAAATAATTTCGCCAAGCCCAAGAATCCTCTGTACTGTCGAACAAATCGAAGGGAGGAATTTCAGTCAGCAAGTGAATGCAAGTAACGCCCAAACTGTAGATATCGCTGGCAAAAACTGCTTTCCCCATCAATTGTTCTGGGGCTGTATAAGCAGCACTGCCGATGATTGTACCAGTTTGCGGCAACCCGGTTGCTGTTACTTTCTTAGCTGCACCAAAGTCTACTAAAACAATATCTTTTTGGAACGGAGAGGGTTGATAGGAATTTTCTAATGCCGGTAAAGGGGCTGGAGATAGTCGGCGGCGAATAATATTTTCGGGTTTGATATCGCGGTGAATGACTTTGGATTTGTGGACGAAGTGGAGCACTGGCAATAAATCGTTGAGGATTTGCCGAATTTGAGTTTCGGTGAATGCTCCTTTTTGTTCTAATTCTCTGGCTAGGTTTTTGCCGTCTATAAATTCTTGTACTAAATACTGTCTCCCGTCTTGTTCAAAATGCGCGATTAATTCGGGAATCTGGGGATGTTTGCCCAAGGTTTGTAGCTGGCCTGCTTCTTGGTGAAATAGTTGAGCGGCTTTTTCTGCTGAGGTATTTTGCGGTAAAAATTGCTTGATTACGCACTGCGAAAAAATCAGGGGTTTTGTTTCATCAACTGCTAGAAATGTTCGGCCAAAGCCTCCTTGCCCGATCGGCTTTATGGTTCGGTAGCGAGATGCTGATGGCGTTTCTGCGTCAAGAGTTAACAACAATTTGGAGCCGCAACTTTGGCACAATTCTGCATCCCCTGGGTTGTGCGGATTCTGACAAGTTGGGTTTAAGCAATAGCACATTGGATTTTAGATTTTAGATTTTAGATTTTAGATTTTTAATTGGGAATGGGGAATGGGGAATTGGGCATCGGGCATCGGTAATGGAAAATTGAAAATTGGGAATTGAATATTGGAAAGGGAAAATTAAAAAGCGGGTAAAAAGAAGAAAAAAGAAAATGAGAGCGTTTTATTTTTTGGTTCTTCCTTCTTCCTTCTTCCCTCTTCCTTCTTCCTTCTTCCTTCTTCCTTTTTCCTTAAGTCGGGACGAGTTCGCCTGGCCGCAATTTGGCCCATTTGCCGGTCTCTTGCTTAAAACTCTGACACCCGACTACATCCCATTCCATTTCTATTTCGTCTTGGCGGGGACGGATGTTGACGTTGATGGTGGGTTCTACGGGGTCGAAATCGGGTGTTTCGGTGAGGTGAAGCTGTTCGTGCTGTTCTTCTACGGCGTGGTAGGTGAAGCAGCGGTCTACATAGTGGCAGTTAATACAAATACACATTCTTGATATCCTCTGTGCATTTCAAAAAGATTGGTGAAAATTGAGCTTTCTGTTAATCTAGCGTAGCAAGAGTTTAATTGTTTGTAAGGAAAGTAGATTTTTGTTGCGATGCCGATTAATTTGCCCTCTTCATTATCTCCTGATACTTGGCCGTTTGATTTGGAACTGCTGACACCGCCTGCTTATCTGGTGGGCGGTGCAGTGCGGGATGCGTTGCTGGGGAGGCGATCGCACTATTTTGATTTGGATTTCGTTATGCTAACACGGGCCGTGAAGACTGCTCGAAAAATTGCCGATCGCACGAATGGTGGATTTGTCTTGTTGGATGCGGAACGCCAAATTGCGCGGGTGGTGTTTGCGGGCGGTACGGTGGATTTGGCGCAGGCGGAAGGGGGGAGTCTGGAGGGGGATTTGCTGCGCCGGGATTTTCGGATAAATGCGATCGCCTGCAATCCTTTTACCGGAGAAATCATCGATCCTTTGGACGGTCAAACTGATTTGCGGTTGGGTGTGCTGCGGATGATTTCGCGGTCAAATTTGGAGGACGATCCGCTGAGGTTATTAAGAGCTTACCGCCAAGCGGCGCAGTTGGGTTTTGCGATCGAACCTGAAACTCAATCGGCGATTCGGGAATTAGCACCGTTGTTGAGTCGGGTAGCGGTGGAACGGGTGCGGACGGAATTGGGTTATTTGTTGAGCAATCCTGACGGTGTTCCTTGGATTTGTCGCGGTTGCGAAGACGGTTTATTTTCAATTTGGTTTGAAAGTGCGATCGACCGTTTTGATATTTTGACAAAAATTGACGCCTCTGCTGACCAATTAGCGGCAATTTACCCGGAATTAGGGAAGGAATTCGGGCGTCAGATTCGAGATACAATTAAAACGCCTTTGTTGGCTGTCGCGAAGCTGGCTATTTTGGCAGCTTCCGACCCGACAATTGCTGAAACCCAGTTGCAGCGGCTGAAGTACAGCAATGCGGAGATTAAAAGTGCGATCGAGCTTTTGAAATACTTGCCACAATTGCAAGCAAAACCTATTGCGGAAATGTCTTTGCGAGAACAGTATTTTTTGTTTCGTGATGTGGGAATAGTATTTCCAGTTTTAGCGGTTTTAGCCGTGGCGGCGGGAGTAGCGGTTGAGGATATTTCACTGTTAATTAATCGCTACCTGGATGCTGATGATATTGTTGCTCATCCCACACAGTTAGTTAGCGGCAATGATTTAATGGAATATTTGAAATTGCCCAGAAGTCCGCGCATCGGTCAATTGTTGATGGAGATTCAATTAGCGCGGGTGGAAGGGAGAATTGCGACTCCCGAAGATGCACTGAAATTGGCGAAAGAGTTAGTTAATTAGTAAGTTTAAATTGATATATTGCAGAAATTAGAACGGGCAAGATGCCCGTTCCACAAAATTCAACTTTTCCGTGGGATGGGCTTTGAGCAACGCCCTAAAAAGTTAGTTGACAAAGGCCAAAAATCAGAATATCAAACAATATCTCTTAACTCTTCCGGTAATTCAAAATTGCCATCGGCACCCGGTTCAAATTCAACAACTTTCAACACAGCATCAACATTCAGCGGTCCGTAAATGTGGGGGTAATTTTCACCCGCAGCCAATTCATATTTAATTTCCGATTCTACTTTTTCCGAGTCAATCAACAGCAGCAGCAATCCTTTTTTACCAACAAAGAACTTATTGGCAGATTTAACAACTTGCGGCAGAGTTGAACAGTGGATAAATCCTTCAGAGTCTAGGGTATCACCGCGATAGGATTTAAGCTGTTTTGCTTCTTCCCATTGTTGGCTTTGAGTAATGTGAAAAATAACGCTCATAAATTATTTTACCTGGAAAAGAGAAGCTAGGCAGAGCATCTAGATATATGTTCCAAAGCTCTACCTAGGAACGAGATTAAAGGACTAAAGTCCCTACTACAAAACTAGCACGATACGAGTACATCAGATCGCCCAAGAACTCTCATATCTTCGTCATCAAGTTCGACTGGTGTGCCGCTGCGAATTAGTTCTACAAAATCCTCATTCGGCACCATGATGCACAAAGCGTACAAACGTTCACTGCCCGTATTTTCAATTACGTGAGTGCCCGTTGGAGGCACTAACAAACTATCTCCCGGTTGAATACTAACTGTTTTGCCGTCGCAGGTTGCTTGCCCTCTTCCTTTGAGTACAAAAAACATTTCTACTGCGAATTGATGGCGGTTGGGAGGAGTTTTGCCGCCCGCATCGAAAATCTCCACACAAACAGTTAATGAAACATTAGCTGTTATCGGATCGAAGACGATAGCTAATCTATTAGTATCGCCCGGACTGATGCGAAATGCTTGGTAGTCTTGCGGAGACTTTACCACTGGAATCATACACTGGTTTGTCATTTTTTTATTGTGAGTTGTCGGTTGTTATGTTTCTGATATGATTAGCGAGCCAGAGTCATTAGTTTAGGACTTACGCATGGGCGGCGAGAAACTGGGTTTTTACTGAGAAGATGTGTTACAGGCTACAAAAACCGCAAAAACTCGGTTTCTTTGTTGCTGAGCCGTAAGTCCAGTAGTTGCGAGCTTAGCCTCAAAAATTTATTCTTAGTGACTAATGACTGCTGACTAAGGACTAAGGACTGCTATTTAATTGTTTCTAACATAGCCTGAGAATCAGACACAAAACCAAAACATTGCTTAACGTTATAAAGAGTCGCTTGCCAGCAATAATCTGGCGATGTCGTAGCTGTACAATCTTTGACTAAAATACAGTCGTAACCGAGGAAATTAGCATCTTGCAGGGTAGCCATCACGCACTGATCGGCGTTTACTCCTCCGAAGAAAAGTGTAGTTCTGCCGAGGTTCCGCAAGATACTATCTAAAGGAGTATCCCAAAAGCCGCTCATCCGATATTTATCAACGCAAATATCCTCCGGTTTGGGTTTTAATTCATCGACAACCTGCGCCGCCCAACTCCCTGCCATCAGTACAGGGGCGTTGTTTTTTGGCAGCGGATCTCCCAAACCTACGCCGTCGCCTGTGGGATTGTAAACGTGACGGGAAGCTGCACTAATATTGAGCAAATCGGGGCGGTTTCCCCAGTTGATCCAAATAATTGGTACTGCATGCGATCGCAATTTTGGCAGCAAATCGGTTAAAGGATTAATTGGAGTTCTGGCGGGCGTTACATCTACGCCAATATGTGCTAGCCAACCGTCGGGATGACAGAAATCGTTTTGCATATCTATCACCAACATTGCTGCTTTTGCTAAGTCCAAACGCAGGGTTTTAGTTTCTGTTTCTAAAGTAACAATTTGTGGGTCAAGTTGCGAGCGGGTGATATCGGCAATTTTGGCATCAACTTTCCAAGCATTCGGCGGTACACCCAAAGTGCGGAGAGAATCAGGATTCATATAGATTGTGAGTCAAAAACAATTTCAATCTTATAACTATTTGATGGTTACTAACTTGTCATATCTTAAATCTTTGTTATAATTAAGGATCCGGGGTAACTTTTTGATAAAGTTTAGGATTTATTAACTTTATCATCGTTGGGTGATCGCAAATGTTAGCTCCCTGGAAGCATATAATAAAAATTAATGTAAATTTATAAAAAGGGTAAATCTATGAGTTTTACAATTCAAAATGCTTTAATTCCGGTTGATAGCGGTTATGAAACCACAGATGTGCAAGCCGTGGATAATTGCATAAGTGCGATCGGACCCAAGTTAAAACCTGCGGGAACAGTTATTAACGGCAAAAATAAGCTGCTGCTGCCCGGTTTTGTCAACGCGCACACACACTCTTCAGAAATGTGGCAGCGGGGCATAATTCCCCCTTTGCCGCTGGAGTTGTGGATTGCCGAATTATACGATTTTACGCCTCTAGAACCCGAACAAGTTTACTTGAGCGCCTTGGGAACTGCGGTAGAAACATTGCTGTCGGGCGGTACAAGCGTAGTCGATCATTTAGTTTTGATTCCGGGGCAAGAATTAGAGACAATTGCCGCCGCAGTTCGCGCTTATCAAGAAATAGGCATCCGCGCTTTTATCGGGCCGTTAATTCAAGATGAATCCCTGACCGCGGGAATGCCTTCTGGCGATAGCGGCATCGAACACGCGGCTTACATTCGATCGACTAAGGTAACTTTGGAATTAATGGAAACAGCCATAAAACAGTTTCACAATCCCGAAAAAGGTGTTAATATGTTGTTGGCGCCGACGGGAATTCAACTGTGTTCCGATGCTTTGTTTGAAGGCTGCATCGATTTGAGCGATCGCTACAATCTTTGTCGGCACGCCCACCTATTAGAAACTTCCGCGCAAAAACAACTAGCTCACGAAAAATACGGCTGTAGCGCTGTCGAACACCTGCAAAGAATTGGTTATTTGAGTCCACGGACTTCCTTAGCGCACTGCGTTTGGCTGGACGATTCCGACATAGCGATCATGGCAGAAACAGGAGCGACCGTCGTACACAATCCCCTCAGCAACTTGCGCCTGGGAAGTGGGATTGCACCGATTTTGAAATACCGTCAAGCGGGAGTTAACGTATCTTTTGGCTGCGACGGCGCTGCTAGCAATGACTCTCAAGATTTGCTGGAAGCCATTAAAATTGGTTCGATTTTGCACAATATCACGGATTTGGATTACCGCCAATGGATTACACCGCGCCAGTCTGTAGAAATGGCATCCCTGGGAGGAGCAAAGGGCTTGAATCTCGCCGATGAAATGGGTTCGTTGACAGTCGGTAAAAAAGCAGATTTTGTGCTGTATGATTTAACCAGTTTATCATTCCTGCCGCGCACCGATCCGATTGGCTTGCTAATATTGGGACGCCCGACTAATGCGGTAGACAGCGTTTGGGTAAACGGCAAGCAAATTGTCGCAGAAGGTAAGGTGAAAACGATTGATGTTGATGCTTTGAGGCGGGAATTATTCGATCGCAGCGAGTGGACGAGCAAGCGTCAATCGCAAACAGTAAGTGAAATAGAAGCCCACTATCGAAAAGTCATGAACCTGCAAGGTTATTCTTAAAAAATTAACCAATAGAATAGGATATCATGTCCGGTTGAATCACATAATTAGCGCTGTCACTAAAAATTAACGCAATCACCCTCGCAAATCCCAATCACTCAGAAGCTCTAGCCATGACACACCCTAACAACCAGATAAATGTAGACGCCAGACTTGTTGCAGCTAATACCAAATTTGGTTTTAACTTGTTCAACACCTTAAGCAAACAACAGCCGAATAAAAATATCTTTATTTCCCCTACTTCTGTCGCCCTCGCACTGTCAATGACATATAACGGAGTCAGCGGAGAAACCAAACAAGAAATGACAAAAGCTCTAGAATTAACGAAAATGAGTTTAAAAGCAATCAACGCAGCAAATCAAAATTTGCAAAACTGTTTGCAAAAAAATGACCCCAAGATCCAAGTATCAATTGCCAACGCGCTTTTTGTCAAACAAGGCTTCTCATTAAAACCCGAATTTTTGCAAATAAATCAACAATACTACCAAGCCAATATTAGCGAAATAGACTTTCAGAGCCCGCAAGAAGCTCTCAGCATCATTAACAACTGGGTGAGCCAAAAAACTCAAGGAAAAATTGATAAAATAGTCACTAAAATTACCCCGACTACACTTTTATTTTTGATTAACGCCATCTATTTCAAAGGCAACTGGGAAACCCCATTTGATAAATCTCAAACTGCCAACAAAACTTTTTATTTAACAGACAGCAGTTCCAAACAGCATCCCATGATGTCCCAGAGCGGCTCTTATCGGTGCTACGAAACAGACACTTTTCAAGCAGTCAGTTTACCTTACGGCAAAAAAGGCGCTCTGAGTATGTATATTTTCTTGCCAAACTCCAATACCAATTTGGCAACTTTCTCACAGCAATTAACGCCCGAAAACTGGAATAAATGGATGCAAGAATTTAGAGTTAAAAGTGGAATGATTGAAATACCGCGCTTCAAAATGGAGTATGAAGTTAAACTGAAAGATACACTTATAGGTTTGGGAATTGCAGAATTTTTCGGTCGAGTGAAAACAGACTTTTCCCCGATGACTGATAGCCAAGTAGTAGTAGAATCGGTCACACACAAGACATTTGTCGAAGTTAACGAAGAAGGTACAGAAGCAGCAGCCGTGACTGTAATTGAGTTAACGAGATCTATGCCGGCTTTTGAAATGAATGTAAACCGTCCATTCTTTTGTGCTATTCGAGACAATACTACAGGAACAATATTATTTATGGGTATCATCGTTGACCCCCAATAATATCAAAAATAGTAGGTGCGTCAGGAATTGTTCGAGCGAGTTTTAATAAAATAACCCTAGCTGACGCACCCTAACAAGCTAATTATACGGTAAAATATCAGTCTAAAAATAATCATATTTGCGACAAATTGATGATTAAACTGCACAAATGGCAGCGGATACTGGCTTTAATAGTTGTTTTTGCGATCGCCCTTACCTCCTCCACGATTTTATCCCCCCGTCTCTTGGCTCAAACCCCGCCCAAAACCCCAACAACCGAATTGCGCGGCGTCTGGCTGACGAACATTGACAGCGACGTTATTTTCTCCCGCAACAACATCATTGACGCTGTAAATCGACTCGATCAACTCAATTTTAATACCATCTATCCCACGGTTTGGCAAGGAGGCTATACGCTTTATCCGAGCGCTGCAGCCCAACGAGTATTCGGACAGTCGCTCGACCCCTCGCCCGGATTGAAAGACAGAGACATCCTCAAAGAAATTATAGCACAATCCCATCAAAAAGGTATAGCAGTAATCCCCTGGTTTGAGTTTGGTTTCATGGCTCCCGCAGAATCGGAATTAGCCACACTTCACCCAGAGTGGCTGGCGCAGCGACGCGACGGTTCAACTATTTGGAAAGAAGGCAAACACGAGCGAGTTTGGCTGAATCCATTTCATCCCGAAGTTCAGCAATTTATCTTAGATTTAATCATAGAAATTGTCGATAATTATGATATAGATGGCATTCAATTTGACGACCATTTTGGCTTGCCAGTAGAATTTGGCTACGAGCCGTTAACTGTGTCAATGTATCAGGAACAAATCAAAAGCCCTCCCTCCGACGACGCCCGCGAAACTTTCTGGGTGCGCTGGCGCGCTGACAAAATTAACGACTTCGTGGGACGAGTTTCCCGCGCCATCAAATCCCGCAAACAAAAATGTATTGTCAGCTTATCTCCGAACCCTTTTCACTTTTCTTTACCCGCCCACTTGCAGGACTGGTTTACCTGGGAAAGACGCGGCTACATTCAAGAAATTGTGTTGCAGGTTTATCGCAGCGATATCAAGCGTTTTAGTGCCGAACTGGAACGGGAAGAAGTTAAACTGGCTAAACTTAACATTCCAACTGCGATCGGCATTTTAACTGGTCTTAAAAATAATTCCGTGCCCCTAAAACAAATTCAAGAACAAGTGCAAGAAGTGCGAAAAAGAGATTTCGCTGGCGTGTCGTTCTTTTTCTACGAAAGTTTGTCGAATTGGGCTA
>NZ_JAUBQR010000245.1:0-9690 GCF_036701385.1 Microcoleus sp. Pol12B4
CTCGCTTCGTCTTGAAACTTGCGATCGAACTCAGCAAAATTGGGTTGCTGCCGCAGAGATTCGTTGAGGGTTTTAATGACTACAGGCTGTCCTAAATAGCGGTGATTTGCCCTGAAGGTTATTCCAAAGCCGCCTCTTCCCAATTCTTGTTCGAGGGTATACTTTCCACCCTGTAAAGTTTTGCCGATTAGCGCATCCATAGGTTCAGGCGATCGCGTACCAGATAATATGGCTGATTATTGCACGTATAGTGGGATCTCCTCACCACTCCAAAGAGCGATCGCAATCCTCGATCGGCGTTGCCATTCCTTCCCGAATCGATTCCCGCATCCCCGCTACTGAGAGAAGATACAATGTTTCACGGGCAACCGATGCGGAGTCTGATTCAGATAATAACACTGCATTGCTAGTTTGTCCTGCGATCGCGATCAGTTGGTGCGACTGATTCACCGAATCGATAGACTGCTGCAACTGCTGTTGAGCTTCATTAATTTGGATCATAATTTTCCACTTGTCTAAATACACTTTTCTAATTGATATTGGCTGGCTGTAGATACTGCTACAACTGCCCCAGAAATCTATCGTAGTCTGCGTGTGAACCAACCCAAAACCAGATTACAGTGTCTGCATCCAACTGACCAAGTGCTCGATAGTTTTTGCTAATTCTGGCCGAATAGATTGGTAACTCTGGATGCACCTTCTTGAAACGCAGGCTTGGATGACTTGGGTCTTCCTTGAACTGGCGATAAGCCGCGCGCGTCTGCTGTTGAACTTGTTCGGGTAAATCAGCAAATAATCTACGGAACTCGGTTGTAGTGCGTGAATTCACAATATTTCTGGATCGAGTTCTTGGGTTTGACCTGCATGATACTCAGCCATTGCGGTCGCTGCGAGTTTAGCAAGAGCATTTGGGGAACGGGAGAATGCTTGATCCCAACGAATATCGTCTTCAAGTTCTTCCAGAATCATTGAAGCGAGGGCATCTTGCTCGCTGGCAGACAATGTTTTCAACTTGGCGATCGCACGTTCGAGTAACTCAGTCATGGCTACCACACTTTTACAATGAAAATGGCATCCTATCCATTATCCATTGTTTCACGCAAGTTGAGGGTAGGTCGAACAGATGGCAGGCTAATGATCATCCTAAGTACAGGAGAGCAGCTTCTATGTTTTATACTAGCTTTAAGCGGATGTTAGTACGTCGAAATATTGATTAAGCATTTCTATTTCAGCAGCGGTGGTTCTTTGTTATTCAAAATAGCCCACGCAGCAGTAATTTGCCATTCATAGGCGACTCGCGAATCGTTTCCAGATGCTGTTAAAGCGCATTGTGTTGCACCATATGCACTACTGCCTGCTGCCTCAGCAGGTGTAAGAAAATATGATGGATAATCGAAATATCTCATACCTCCATCAATATAATCGCAGGCAACCCCCATTGAAGCCTTTTCTGCATTTTCCTGTGTCGGCTGCTCGATCCATTTATTGGCTAAAGAGATAAAGTAGCGTTCTCCTTTATCTTGCTCTTCGCGTGGTAACTGTTTTGAGACGTAGTATATAGTTTGTCTCACAACTGCCTGCTTAAAGCTGAGTTGCTGCTTTTCCCTCATTACTTTGACTAATCCTTCCAAGACTAACGAGGAGAGTTTGTTTAGAATTGAAACCATTGTAGGCTCCGAGCTTCGGGTTTTAGGTAGTGACTAGATTATAGATTTTATGCAATCTGGCAGATTTAATGCTGCAAGCGAGAACCTTCAAATTACCGCCAAAACCAGTGACTTAAACAGCGAAACGGCGTTACATTTCAAGTCGGATGATATTCATCCCTGCTTATTTGCCATCGCCATATCTTGCCTTCTTCAGGATCGTCCACCTCTGCAATGAACTTCATCCCCACTTTTTCCAACACGCTATTTGAGGCATTTTTTTCAGCTAAAGTGTGAGCGATGACTGCTTTCACCTCCTCGTGAGCGAAAGCATAATCGATCATTCCTTGTGCCACCTCAGTTGCAAATCCACGATTCCAATATTCGGAAGCAATTTCATAACCTATCTCTATAGTCCCCGACTCATCAGGTGAGCCTGTGAAACCTCCATTGCCGACAAGCACTTGATTTTTTGGATGAATAAAGAAGTAGCTGTGCCAGTCAGTTGGACGCGCATTGGATTCGCAAGCTTCGTCAGCCGGGAGGGAAAATGCTTCCGGGAAAAGAGGCCAGCTATTAGGCACTATGACATTTAAAATTGCTGCAAGCTCGCTTTTACTTCGTAAGAAAGCTTCTATGTGAATCCTTTCGACGGCAAGTAGTTGAAGATTCTTAGTTGTAATCATTTTTCTACCTTGTTTAACAAGTATGAGATCGCACTATAGGCACTATCGAAACGCTGTTCTCGGGACCCTGGCGAGTTGGTAAGCGCCCCGACTGTCCAACAATTGATATTGATTTGGCTGCAATCCTAATTGCACAAATTTCTCTGGATATCCCAGCAACAATATAGAGGGAGAAGTTGGGTTTTTAGATTCCTTAATGTAGTCGATCACCTTTGTGACAGCTCGGTAGTAAGTCACCGGCTCTTGGGTATAAAAAACCAGACTTGGTTTCCAGAAACCAACCATAATAAACTCTTCCCCTGGCAGTTTTTGTTGAACGGCAACCTGTGCTAACTGTCTCAGAGGTAACTGGCGGTTGATATCAACCACTTTGTAGGCCGGAGTAAGACCAAAGATGATAAATGCTACTAACCCGATGAGGTTAGCAACCAAAATCCAGCGCTGTTGCCGCTTCCCCAGTAAAAGTGCGATCGCCACCGCTGTAGTTATCCAAATCGTACCGCCGACAATCAGCAATCCCGACTGCTGAATTGCTTGGGGAAAATTGGGCATTGCCGGGTCGTCTCCCAGCCAGTTGTAGCAGTAGAAAGTTGCTCCGGCTATAATTAATAAAAATACGACATTGAAAATGTATGTAGCTAACAGCCCTCGCGGTAAAGAATTCGGTTTTTTTTCTAACTTTATCCGCCTGTTATCGGGTTCGTTGCCTGCAATAATATCTCTCCACAGCAGCGTTACCAAAATCGCAGCGGCGGGGATTAAAGGCAATACATAACTCGGCAATTTTGTCACGGCGATCGTGAAAAAGCCAAAAATGCAGCCGAACCAAAATAGAGCAAATAAACCCAACTGAGCCGATCGCGGTTGACGACGCCAGTAACTGCGCTGCCAAAAACGGGTGCGCGCGATCGCGACTGGTAAATAAATCGACCAAGGTGCAAAACCAACTAGCACTACAAAAAAGTAAAAATACCAAGGCGCCGAGTGCTTGTTGACTACTCCAGTAAAACGCTGGAAATTGTGATAGCCAAAAAAGCTGTCAATATAAGTTTGACCGTTGGCTAAAATAACCAAAATGTACCAAGGCAAGGCGATCGCCAGAATAATTAAGATTCCCGACACCGGACGCATTTCGCGCCAAAGTTGCCGAAAATTTCCCAAATAAAGCCCGAAGCTGCCAACAATCAGCGCTGGCACGACAATTCCCACAGGCCCCTTAGCCAGAATTGCTAAGGCAATTAGTACGTAAAAAGTCAGATACCACTTATTGGGAAATCTGGAAGCGGAAACCGGGGAAAATTCTGCTTTTTCTCTCTGTTCTTCGAGGGTGTAACCGAGAAAAAATGCGAGCAGTGCCGAACACATACAACCGACTAATAGCATATCTGAAACGCCAGTCCGTCCCCAGGCAATAGTTTGGGGATTTAAAGCTATTAGGGCCGCACCAATCCAAGGAGTAGAAAAAAAGAGGGGAAGACGGCGAGTTTTGAGTTGTGAGTTTTGAGTGGGGAAGAATTTTCCTTCTTCATTCCCTCTTCCTTCTTCCTCCTTCCTTGTTCCTTCTTCCTTCGATTTCGAGAGGGTATAAAATCCGAGGCAAGTCAGACCGATCGCGCACAAGGCAGAGGGAAGACGTACGGCCCATTCGTTAACGCCCAGAGTGCGGTAAGCCACCGCCATCAGCCAGTAAATCAACGGCGGCTTGTCAAACCTGGTTTCACCGTTGAAATAAGGAGTGATGAAATCCCCTGTCACCGTCATTTGACGGGCGGCTTCGGCAAACAACGGTTCGGTTTCGTCAACTAAACCGATGTTGCCGAGGTTCCACAAAAAAGCCACAGAGGCGATCGCGCACAGCCATAAAATTGAGAGCAGCAAAGGTGCGAGCCTCTTCGAGGGCTTCGCTGACGGGCGATTTCTAAACTCTGACAAATTTTTAATAACTTCCTTCACCGAAACTTCCTGCGATTTTAGATTTAAAATTTTAGCTCGCATAGAGAGTCTACCGAAAGATTCGCATTCTCGAAACTCCCAATTTGATCGAATGCGGTTCAACTGAGATGTTACACCATTCTCAATAAAGCTTTTATGGGCGGGCTAGAGCAACCCAACTCCTACTCCCCACAACAAAATTCACGCTTTGTAGAACAGGCAAGATCCCTGTTATTTATAATGATGCGGCTATGTGAGGTTAACATCACATAGCCGCATCATTCTCAATAAGACCGTATCAACCGTGTTTCTCGATTAAAATCTCGGCACCTGCAGCTAAGCGTTCACGGCTGCAAAATTAATTGCCATTCTCCGGCTGTGCTGTTCCAAGCCGGCGAGGGTGTCTCACCGGCGACGAAAGGCCCCCAGTAGCGGCGAGAACCATCCTGAGCAAAAACCACCAGAATGTCTCCTCGTTTGACTTGTAACTTGCCCTCCGGCAGCGATAGCATCAGTCCCTTGCCGCCGCCTTCCCCCGGCGCAAAATCCCAGTGTGCGGGTTTTCCATAGGATTTCTCGGCTTGCCGTTTCGACAGCAGGGCTACTCGCACTGGGTGTTCGCTGCGGTTGCTGACGCGCAAAAGGCCGGAGGCTTTAGCATTTACAGGGACTGAGGAAAGCAATTCCTCCTCTGGATCAGGGGGGATTGGTGTTGAGTCGGGTTTAGGCTCGCTGGCGGTGTCGCCAGAAGCTGTCGCGACTGGGGAAACGGGGGGTATTGGGGGGAGTGCGGTGGCTTGTGAGGGCCAGTCGCTGGACTGATTTGAACCGTTGGAGATAGTGATTTCAAAACGTCCTAGAAACATTCCTGTAATTAGGACGATCGACACTCCAATTACGATCTGGTAAATTTTAAGATTCATAAATTTTAGGCTTAAAGGATAGACTGCACCCGAAATTAGTCTTAACTATTTTTAATGTAAAACCAGGGTCTGCTGTGCCACAAGATACAGTTACACTTAATTACTTGAGCGTTCTCGGCTATAAGTTCGCGATCTCTCAATACCATTTTAGATGTTAAATTTTAGATTTTAGATTGCGACATACTCCGCCCGGCAAGAATTTGGAGTTGGTCAGGAGGGGCATTTGTTTGCTCATCGGTTTAGCTTTTAATAGCAGTTAAAAAAAAGAGTACCACTATAGGCCTGTACTCCAAACCCCAATAGTCATCAGTTATTCCGCATCTCAAATTTCAAATCTCCAATCTCAAACCGTATAATTTTTATGCAGAATACCCGAATTAACAGATTGATTGATGTTCTGGGCGATCGCTTCCGAGGCTGGCTGAGCAATCCTTGGCGGCGGATTTCGCTCCTGATAATTAGCCTGCTGTTCGGCACTTTTTTGGGAACAGCTATTTCGACGATCGCGGGACAATCCGCTGAGTGGGATATTATCGCGGCCGGGCTGTTGGTGTTGTTGACGGAGTTCGCCAACTGGCTGGTTTACGCCCGCCTGCGGCCTGTAGCAGGTTCTTTTTCCGTGGATATGCTCAATGCTCTGAAAATTGGTATCACTTACAATTTATTTGTGGAGGCTTTCAAACTAGGTTCTTAAAAACTTTTTGAATCGGCGCGGCTTTAGGATGAAATATTTGTCAATTGCAGATAGGATTTGTACAAAACCCCCTCTGGCATCAAGAGTTTTGAGAAGATGGCTCGATCGACTGTAACCCCTGTTGAAATTTTACATCGATGGCAAGCCGGCGATCGCCCGATCGCTCCCGACTTCGATCACCTGGCTTTGTGGGAACTTGCGGATGATGTGCGATCCTCTTCGAGGGCTTCGCTAACGCGCGCTTTTGGCATTACTCCCGACAATGTAGCCGATGTTGTCCGCTGCAAAACCGATTTATTCTTTTCTCTTCTTGACGAACTGCATACTTTCCCCCTAAAGTCAACAGTTTTCCTCGAAACTTTGTGGAATCTTTGGCTGCCGCTGGCAATGCAATTATCAACTGCAAAACAAAGTTTAAACCGTCCTTTAATTCAAGGAATTTTAGGAGGGCAAGGAACGGGAAAAACTACTTTATGCCAAGTTTTGAGGCTGATTCTGCGAAAATTGGGATATTCTACTGTCAGCCTTTCTTTAGACGATCTTTACAAGACTTATGCCGATCGCCAACAACTCCAAAAAGCAGACCCGCGTTTAATTTGGCGCGGTCCCCCCGGCACTCACGATATTGACTTGGGAATCGCAGTTTTAGACAAGTTGCGCGGTTCTCTAACTCACAATTTAGCAGGAGTTGACAATCCAAAATATGATGCCCTCAAACCGGATTTAATTAATAAAAATATAGAAATTCCCAGGTTTGACAAATCAGCCTATGGAGGTGCAGGAGATAGAAGTCAACCCGAAATTATTTCCGGTGCGGATATTGTACTTTTTGAAGGTTGGTTTGTCGGTGTGAATCCGGTGGTTGATGCCAAATTGAACGAGTTTTTGGCGGCTGCACCGTTTCCGATTTCCACAGAGGGCGACTGTCAGTTTGCGCGCGATATGAATGCGAAGCTGCACGACTATCTGCCGCTGTGGAACCGATTAGATCGGTTGATGGTTTTATATCCCCAAGATTATCGCATTTCTCAAGTGTGGCGCAATCAGGCGGAACGGGAAATGATGGCGGCGGGGAAGTCGGGAATGTCAGAAGCTGAGATTAATCGGTTTGTTGAATATTTCTGGAAAGCGCTGCATCCCGAGTTATTTATTAAGTCGATGGTTGAGGGCGATCGGGTGGATTTAGTAATTGAAATTTTGAGCGATCGCACTGTCGGCAAAATTTGTCGGGCGATCGACTTAAAATTAAACCTTTAAGGATACAACAAAGTTGTGTCCCTACCCTATTGCAGCCTTTAAGGACACAACATTGTTGTGTCCCTAGTCTATAGCAGCTTATCGTACACTCACTTGACAATTCAGGAATTATGCAAAACGTGATTTGACGCGGGAATTATAGGGGTAAGGCGGGGCATCAGCACCCTACAATACAGAGGTTTTGCATCGAGGATGGAGAATTTCTAAATTAACTGCCGGGAGTACCAAGATCGATCGCTTTCTGGATCAAATCGTCGCTAACTTCGCCCGGTGTACCAGCAGGCTTAATTTCCTGAGCCATCGAACGAAAATCATTGGGATTGCCACTTGTATCTGCCGGCTTTGCAATATTATCTTGAGCAGCGGGAATAGGAAATTTAGGTGCTGTTGCAGCGGCGGCAGCTTGAGCGCCGGCACCTGTGCGATCGATGTCACTAACGCTGAATTCTTTTGAAGCTTCGTAGTCTGCTGATACATCAACGGTCGGCAACTTTTGTTCTCCAGCTTCCGCGCTTTCAGTGATCTGCTGAGCGTCAAAGTTATCAGTGTTATTGACTTCTGTATTGATTTGAGACATAGCCGACTCCTTGCTAGTTTTATTTAACAATTCACTGTATCAATTATTACTTTACTCCCTGGCTTTTTCATCTACCCGCAGATGTATCGTTGGCTTCTATCTTAAGGATGATTTATTCTAGGTTAGTGCCTTAACATTACATCACTTTCCGAAAAGAATGCAGCTTTAGGCAAGCTCCCAACCCATACATACTAAGCCATTCCCCATTGTTTAGTCTCAGATCTAAAATCTAAAAACTAAAATCGTATTACCTCTCGGGGATGGTGACTTGTACTTACAAATCTTGATATTTGTATATTCTGGAAGCATTTTTAAGGAATTTTGTTTATGAACTCACCCGCCGCCACCAATCCTCACTCTCTCTCCAACGAGACTCAAAACATCCTTCAGACAATCAACGGGTTGGGTACAGATGAAAAGCTGGCGCTGCTCTACTTTGTTTATGAAAAAATGGGAGATTCAATTACACCAGCCGCTCCCACCGCCGCCGAACCAGAATTAGCTCCCATGCTGCTGGATGATTTTTACAAGCTTTCCCATGACCAACAACTGAATATAATGCGGGGTATTGTCAACGGCGACGACACGCCGTATTCTCACGCTTACGGAGCTTTAACTGCTAACAATCAGTTGGTAGTTTGGTATGCTTGGGCTATTGGTATGGGGGAAACAATTGTCGATATCCCCGAAGGATATGAGGCAACTGAGGCTGTCAATGGCGTGTTGGGTCAAATTGAAGGTCTTGATTTTGAACAGCAAATTTCGGTGCTGCGCGACGTAGCTAATAATATGGGCTACACCGATGTTAAACCAATTGCTACTCAGTCGGAAGTAGGGAAAACTTCTAGTCTGTAAATAAGAGTCTGGTGTTGCCACCTATCCTACACAAACTCTCCTCCTAGCAGAGAGGGACTCAAGAATAAAGGAATTACCCAAAACCTCTATATGTAGGGTGCGCCGAGGCGCACCCTACCGCTATAATGAGTAGGTAAAACCTTTTTTTGATCTTAGTCATATTTATTTTTTCGTGTCTTATAGAGGGGCGACAGTTTTTGTACTATCAGTTAAAATCGGTCATGATAATAAATATAAAAAATAAAAAGGTTTTCAGTCAGCAATGGAGTTTTTTAGGGTAAATTTTTCGGGGGAACTCCATCCGAAATATCGAACCTTTATTGGGTTGACTTTCGGCAGTAATTGTACCGTCGATCATCTTTACTAAAGAAGCACAAATAGCTAGTCCTAAACCAGTGCCGGGATATTGGCGAGTTGTACTTTGGTCGCCTTGGTGGAACTTGTCGAAAATGTGGGGAAGATCCTTTTCACAGATGCCGATTCCTGTATCCCGAACGGTGATCGTTACCCGATCGCAATTTAATTCCCGCACCTCAATGTAAATACTGCCCTCATGTGTGAATTTAACCGCGTTGGAAACGAGATTCACCAAAATTTGCCGCAGGCGCAACTTGTCATTAACTATCAACTGATCCTGCAAGCAGACGCTGACGGACATTGCCACGTTCTTATCGGTGACTTGATTTCCGAATTCCAGGGCGACATCAATTACTAAATGCGCTAAATTAAATTTTTCAATTTTTAATTCTGTGCGGCCACTCTCGATTTTGGAGAGGTCGAGGATATCGTTAATTAGCAGTAGCAGGTTTTTGCCGTTATGTAAAATGCGCCCCACCATTTCTGTTTGCTGGGCGCTCAGCAGTTGTTTGTGCTGGCGCAGCAGCAATTGGGAAAAACCGATAATCGAATTCATGGGAGTTCGCAATTCGTGGGACATAATGCCCAAAAATTGCGATTTTAACTTGGCTGCTTCTAGCAGTTGCAATTTTTGTTGTTGAATGCGTCGCGCCTGATTTTCCAGTTCTTCCTGCTGGCGAATTAGCAGCTCGTTTTGCAAGTCTAAAAGCTGTTCCTGCTTTTTTAATTTTTCGATCGCCAGCGCGTTGTTAATCGCGATCGC
>NZ_JAUBQR010000246.1:0-9630 GCF_036701385.1 Microcoleus sp. Pol12B4
AATAAATGCTCAAATCCTTGCTCTATCTACAGTTGAAAATTTGGCTCTCATTTTTAATTTCCCAGAGTGACAAAAGAAAGTTAAAAAGGCTAAAGGTCGGTTCCAAAAATCACCAAAAGTCGTAACTTAACCTTGAAAACTCTTTCTAAATTTACTAAAATTTCACTCCGCTAACCTGGAGTCAATTTATGCTTAGTCTAAACTCCAATCTAGATGAAGTATTCAAACTAACTCCGACACCAAAAATTAATGTTCTTGTGGGGCGGGTACTGCGGCCCGCCACAACTGAATTTATCCTGCTTTAGCCGGACAGGATCTTACCCATTGCTTAACTTACAAATTGCAACTCATATCCCCCGATAATTGACTGAAACGCGCATTTTCCCGATAGTCTACCGGACAGTCAATAACGCAAGGAACATCTTGAGCAAGGGCTTCTTTCAGAATCGGAATTAAATCTGTTGCAGATTCCACTCGATAGCCTTTTAAACCCATACTTTCCGCAAATTTCACAAAATCCGGGTTGCCAAATTTGACGAAATCTGAATGACCAAAATAATCTTGCTGCTTCCATTCAATTAACCCATAACCGCCGTCATTAAAGATCAGCGTCACAAAATTAGTACCTACTCGCAAAGCAGTTTCTAATTCTTGGCAGTTCATCATAAAACCGCCGTCGCCGGTGGCTGCTATTACTTTGCGCTCGGGATAAACGAGTTTTGCAGCCACCGCACCCGGAATCGCAATTCCCATCGCCGCGAATCCGTTAGAAATCAGACAGGTATTCGGGCGATCGCAATGATAGTGCCGCGCAATCCACATTTTGTGAGCTCCCACATCCGATATAAGAATATCTTCCGGGCCCAGAACTTGCCGCAAATCATAAATGAGTTTTTGTGGCTTGATCGGGAAACCGTCGTCGGCTGCATATTGTTCGTACCCAGCCCGAATATCCGCCCGCAATTGCTTAGCAAAAGGGTCTATTTTCTCCATGCGATCTGCACGCTGTAAAATTTCATTGAGGGAATCAGAAATATCTCCCACAACTTCTATAAGAGGAATATAACTGCTGTCAATTTCTGCTGGCAAAGATCCAATGTGAATAATCGGAATTTTTCCTTCGGGATTCCACTTCTTCGGGGAATATTCAATCAAATCGTAGCCAACAGCAATCACTAAATCGGTTTCTTCAAAAGCACAGCTAATATAATCCCGTTTTTGCAATCCCGTCGTCCACAGTGCCAAAGGATGAGTGTAAGGAATTACACCTTTGCCCATGAAAGTATTAGCTACGGGAATATTCAATCGAGTAGCAAATTGTGTCAAAGCATCGCTAGCGTTAGCACGGATCGCGCCGTTTCCTACTAAAAGCAGAGGACTTTTAGCCTTGGAAATTGCCACGGCAGCTTTATTCAAGCTTTGGTAAGCGCCAAAAGTTTTTTCGCGGTTGTCTTTGGTGAGCGGATTTCCTTCAGCAGGCATTGCTGCGATGTTTTCAGGTAAGTCAATGTGAACAGATCCCGGCTTTTCACTTTGAGCTACTTTAAAGGCTTTGCGGACAATTTCTGCCGTCGTGCTGGGGCGAACAATTTGAGCATTCCACTTAGTAACTGGCTCAAACATGGCAACCAAATCCAAATATTGGTGCGATTCTATGTGCATCCTGTCAGTGCCGACTTGTCCGGTGATTGCTATTAAAGGAGCGCCGTCTAAGTTGGCGTCAGCCACTCCTGTCATTAAGTTAGTTGCGCCTGGACCCAAAGTGGACAAGCAAACGCCGGCTTTGCCAGTGAGACGACCGTAAACGTCGGCCATGAAAGCCGCACCTTGTTCATGGCGAGTAGTAATAAATTTAATTGAAGAGTTTCTCAGGGCTTCTAGAATTTCTAAATTTTCTTCTCCGGGAAGTCCGAAGACGTATTCGACGCCTTCATTTTCTAAACATTTTACCAATAGTTGAGCTGTGTTCATTTCCGTTTCTCTCCTCGGTTAATGGTTTTTTTTTGTCTTTTTCAACCGATCGCAAAAATACTATATGGACATTTTTAACCGCAGGTAAACGCAGGTAAACGCAGACTTATGTAGATTTGTGCGATCGGTTGATAGAGTGGGAGCTTATTTCACCCACACTGTTTTAATGTTAACAAATTCATGAATTCCTTGGATGCTCAATTCGCGTCCGTAACCGGAGCGTTTGATGCCACCGAAGGGCAATCTCGGGTCGGATTTTACTAAACCGTTGATGAATACCGCGCCGGCCTCTAGTTCGGAAATAAAGCGATCGCTCTCTGAGTTTACTGTAGTCCAAGCTGACGCACCCAACCCAAAAGATGTGCTATTTGCTAGTTCGATGGCCTCATCGATGCCTGCAACTCGGAAGACTAAAGCTACAGGCCCGAAAAATTCTTCTTGACGGGCAGAGGCATTCGGCGGAATGTCTGCCAGAATAGTTGGCAAGTAGAAATTGCCGGTCTTCTCTGACAATGGGCGGCCACCTGTCAGAAGTTTTGCTCCCGATTGGATACAAGTTTGCACTTGATTGTCCAAGTCTTTGAGGATTGCGGGAGTAGCTAAAGGGCCGATATCGGTGTCTGGCAACATCGGATCGCCTACTTTTAATTGCTCGAATTTTTCGACAAATCCTGTTATAAATTCGTCGGCAATCTCTTCTGCTAAAATAAAGCGTTTGGCGGCGATGCAAGATTGACCGTTATTGAGCATCCGGGATGTCACAGCAGTTGATAAAGCTGCTGCTACATCGGCGCTGGACATCACAATAAATGGGTCGCTCCCTCCCAATTCCAGCACTACTTTTTTCAAATTTTTCCCCGCATTTGCTGCCAAACTTTCACCCGCTGGTTCGCTACCAGTGAGAGTTGCTGCTTTTATACGATCGTCCGCAACGATATCGGCTACTTTGTCGGCGCCGACTAACAAAGTTTGAAAAACTCCTTCGGGAAAGCCAGCAAGCGTAAAAATTTCTTCGATTTTCAAAGCGCACTGAGGCACATTGGAAGCGTGTTTGAGCAAGCCGACATTGCCCGCCATCAGTGCTGGCGCCGCAAACCGAAAAACTTGCCAAAATGGGAAATTCCAGGGCATGACGGCTAAAATAGGGCCCAGCGGTTGGTAGCGGACAAAGCTGCTGCTAGCGTCAGTGGTTGCCGATACATCTGCCATAAATTGAGCGGCATTTTTGGCGTAATAGCGGCAAACTAAGGCGCATTTTTCTACTTCGCCGATCGCAGATTTGAGCGTTTTACCCATTTCCAGGGTCATCATTTCAGCGTAAATTTCGCGATCGCGCTCCAAGATATCCGCAGCTTTCTGCATCCATAGGGATCTCTGCTCAAACGGCAGTTGGCGGTATTTTTTAAAAGCTTGCTGTGCTAATTCCAGCTTAGCTTCTATTACCTCATCCGCGATCTGCTCGAAAGTTTTCAGCGTCTCTCCCGTTGCCGGGTTGATAGTAGCAATAGCCATGGTTTTATCTCCTGTGTGAAAAACACAAAACTCCCTGGTAGTTTTCAGCCTAGGCAGGGAGTTGTATCAAGGTATTACAAAATAGGAATTTACCAGCCACGTTTTCTTTCAGGTCTTGCCAACTTGCAAGTGCCGCGATTTGTTTAAATTTCTCTACTTTTAATTATAGTTCACAGTCTCGATCGCAAATCTTAAGAAAATTTGTCTTTCTGAAATCACGCACAAATCTCAAGAACAGGCTTTCCGGCCTGTTCCACAAAAGTTAAATGTTCTTGTGGGGCGTCCCGCCCGCCCCTGAAACCTTTATTCACAATTAAGGGTGCAAGATGGATGAAATATCTTGTCTGGTGTCCCGCCCGCCTTGCATTCTCAAGAACAGACCTGACGGCCTGTTCCATTACACATTTCTCAAGTCCTCTCCCTCAAACAGACTTTTCCTGAACGTAATCTTGCACGTAAGACTGATAGTAATACCTGCTGCCCTTATCGTTATTCGCCACCATTCCCAACAGCGGAATCCCCGCCATTTTCAAATCTTCAAAAGCCAAGACCAGCGCCTCCCGCTCAGTTTGATGCAGGCCTACTACCAGCATCAATCCGTTAGTGTGAGCCGCCAACAAATTCGCATCCGCCAAACCTAAAAGCGGCGCAGTATCGTAAATAACTAAGTCAAAATGACTTGACAAAGCTGCCATTAAATGCTGCATCTTTCTCGAAGAAAGCACCTTTGTGGGATCGAGAGGAACCGGACCGGAAGTTAACACAAACAAATTTTCATCGCGGGGCGATCGCACAATCACCTGTTGCACATCCACATCCTCAGCAATCACATTGTGCAGGCCTTGCCAATTCGGTAAACCCAGCATTTCGTGTACCTGCGGGCGCCGTAAATCCCCATCCACCAACAGCACTTGCTGGCCCATTGCAGCAGCCGCCCGCGCCAGATTTACTGCGACAGTAGACTTGCCGTCACCTACTTGACAAGAAGTAATTACGCAAGAATTGATTGGAGTCTCAAGGTTGAGTAAGCGAATATTCGCATTGAGCGATCGAAAAGCTTCTTGAAAAGCATCCGTCGGCATCGGCGAAATTGCCACATCCACCGGGCTTGTCTCAGCAGGAGGAAGTCTCAAAATTTTATCGCTAGCAGGAATTACCCCCAATAAAGGCAGGCGAATCGAATGTTTGACATCCTCTGGAGTTTGGAACACCGTTTTATTGTTAAACCGTTCCGCCAACTGCGCCGCCAGCATACCAAACAGCAAACCAGCCAATCCCCCTAAAGCTAAATTCAAAGGCATTATCGGAGCAACAGCCATCAACTCGCCATTTTTGTTACGCGGAATTTCCGGCTTAGCAATAACTTCCCAAGCCACCTCTTTTTTACCCACAGATTCAAGCTGCAGAGCTTGCTGTTTTGCCACCAAACCATTCAGCGTATTGTTAGTTAAATCCAACTCGCGCTGCAAATCCGAATAGCGCCGCAAAATCACCGGTAATCCTTGAGAGTATTGATTCAACTGCTTAGCAGCTTGTTCCAAAACTTGATTCCGCACGCCCAGCACCTGAATTAAATTAGCAGTACCAATAAACTGCTCAATTAACTTAATTCGCACCGGATCTTGAAAAGCCAGCACTTGCGAATTTACCTTAGCCAAATCAGTTCCCAGAACCTGTTGGGCTTCTTTCTTCAACAAAGGAATTAAGTTTTTTCGCTGTTCTCGCAACAATTGCATTTGCGGAGTTTCGTCTGTAAACGTAGCCGAGTTAATCGCAATTTGCCCTTCTAATTGCTGCAATTGAGTCAGCATCGCTTGATAGCGGGGAGCTTGACTCAGAGCCGAGGCCATCAGCGCTTGCTTCTGGTTCAGTCCGAGCTGATTTTGCAGATTGGAATAGAGCAATCTCTGCTGATTGAGCTGCGTTTGCGCGTCCAATCTTTGCGTTTGAAGTTGGCTGATTTGCTGCGCCAGTTGTTGGGTTTGAATTTGCGGGTCGATGAAATTGTACTGCTGCCGCAACTTTTGAATTTCTGTTTGCAGAGCTTGTTGGCGCTTTTGCTGGTTGGGAATTTGCGATTTCACAAAATCCAAAGTCTGACTAATTTGAGTTGTGGTATCTTGCACGCTGTAGTTGCGGTAGCCGAGCGCAACTTTTTCCAAAACAAACTGAATTTTTTTCGGGTCATAATCCCGATATCTAACTTCGATAATCTTGGTATTTTTGAACCGATTAATTGACAGCCGGGTTTCCTGAGAAAACGGCAAGTTATCGGCTTTTTGGTTCAAAAGGTAGTTGTAATTTATTTCGGGATACTTAGCCTGCAACTGTTTAATAATCGGCGACATTACTTGCGGGCTTTGCAAAACTTGAATTTGGGATTCGTAGTCAAAACCGCCCTTTTCTTCGGTCGCCGGGGCCGCTGGTTGCAGTTTCAGCTCACCGGAGTATATTTTTGCTAAAGTATTTTGGCTTACTGCAGGTTCTACTAATAATTGAAAGCGCCCCTCGTACTCGCTTTTTTGATTGAGCGTCCAGGCGAAAACTCCGGTGGTTACTGCCGCTGCTACACCAATGACTAAGATGGAGCGACTGCGGCAAACTTCCCAAAAACTTAACTCTTCTGCCTCGGTTTTCTCTCTGCCTAAAAATTGATCTTCTTCATAAAGCCCGGAAGACGTTTTTGGCAGATCAGCAATTTTTTTATGATTAAACTGTGCTATTTGAGATTGTTTCCCTGGTTTCATTTGATTTCTACAACTTATTAGTTTAAACGTCTGTACCGCTGGCGCAGTTTCAGGAACCCGGCTGATTCCTATATTTTTCATTACCAAACCGCAATTTTTTTTCAGAAATCGAGTTTCTGAGGTCTTAATGCTCGTCTATTCAAATCACCGAAAAATATCGAATAACCGAAATATTCCTAACAGCGGGCTGAGAGGAGCGAGAGTCCCACCTACATTATCCGAGAACGTAGCGCGGCCCGATCGCCTTACCATAATTACATCATTATTTTGCAGTTTGGGATTAGATTCTTCATTAGCTGTTGCAGAAAAATTAACCTTAACAGTTAGCTGGGAAACTGTGCCGTTAGGATTGAGGCGAATTAAATCCACCGAATCCATTTGAGCGCGCGCTTTATTAAAACCTCCCGCTGCTACCAGCGCTTGATTTAAAGTAGTGTTGGGCAGTACCGCAATCGCTCCCGGTTTCACGACTTCTCCCACAATGTTCACCTTAATCGTATCAGGTGAAAAATTAGAATTAGCAACTTGTTCATCTTGGGTTGCCTCGATATTTTCGGCTTTGGGAACGATTACCGTATCTCCCTGTTGCAGCGCTAAATCTTGGGATACATCTCCCCCTTCCAAAAGTTGCCACAAATTCACATTAATAATTTGCTCTGTACCCGCTCGTGTCAGGCGGCGAACTTGTATTTGTCTGATATCAGCTACCGGCGTAATGCCGCCGGCCATTTTAATTGCCCTCGTTACAGTTTGCTGTAAAACAGTTTCCCCGCTGTTTGTTTCGCTGGCAGCAAACAAACCAGAATTTTCACCCATTTCATTCTCTTGTACCCTAATTTGAGCCTCTTTTGCCAAAGTATAAGTACCGGGGCGAGTTACTTCGCCCACCACAGCAATATTAATTGGTTGAGTGCTTTGTCCGGTAATGTTAGCTACGGCTAAAGTCGGTGCTTCTTGGCGGTTGAGGCTAGTTACAGTGGGAATGAATATAGTATCGCCGTCGCGCAAAGTCATATCGGCTCGCAAATCGCCGTTTTGCAATAATTCCCACAAATCCACACTAATAATTTGTTCCGGTGCGTTGCGCTGGGGGCGGCGGATTTTGATTTGCCGCACGTCTGCTGACTGCGTAATTCCGCCGGCCATTCGCAGAGCCCGCGATATCGTTGGCATTTGAGTTCCCATTTGCTCTGCTGTGCCTCCGGGGCCTGCTGCTGAGGATATTGTATAGGCTCCGGGGCGGTTAATTTCGCCCGCGATCGCAATTTGCAAAGGACGCGGTGCCAGCAGTTTGAGGGTAATCCAAGGACGTTTGAGGTATTTTCCGTATCGGTCTTTAACAGCATTAGAAGCTTGTTCTAAGGTCATCCCGTACACCGAAACGCTGCCAATTAACGGCAAACTCAGGGAACCGTCGGCCTGTACTTGGTGTTGACCGTTGGGCCCGCTGTATTCCGGGACGTTGAAGATGTCCATTTGAATACGGTCGCCCGCTCCCAAAGTATAAACTTCCGAGCGTACACTTGAAGGTGCACTTGCCGGAATCGCCGGAAATCCCTGAACAGGAGGCATGGGTACGGGAACAGCAGAACCAGGAGGAGGGGGAGGAGAGAAAGCAGGAGGAGGAGGCAAAAACTGAGCCATCCCCGGAGATGAACCTGCAGCCAGCGCTGACACTGTTAAAAATTTGACCGTAAAACCTTTGACAGTATTGAATTTTGAATAGTTTTTGCTCACCATCGCCTTTTGCCCCTATCCGCTTCCTACCCCGCCACCATCAAATGTAACCCAACTCTTCTAACTTGCTGAGAACTTTTTTTACACTCTCTTCCACACTTTCTCGCTCTGTGTAACAAATAATCTCAGGATTGAGCGGTTCTTCATAAGGATCGTCAATTCCCGTAAAACCCTTAATTTCTCCTGCTCTGGCCTTAGCGTATAGTCCCTTGACATCGCGACCTTCGCACACTTCTAACGGCGCTGTGATATATACTTCAACAAAATTGGGCTCCATTGCTCTAATTTCGTCGCGAATTGCTCTGTAGGGGCTAATAGCTGCGGTCATTACGGCTACTCCATTGCGGCTCAGCAGGTGAGCGACAAATCCAATCCGCCGAATATTAGTATCTCGGTCTTCTTGGCTAAATCCCAAACCTTTTGACAAGTTGGTGCGAACGACATCTCCATCCAATATTTCAACTTTGCAACCTCTTGCCTTCAATTCGGGTTCGAGAGCTTTGGTGATAGTTGTCTTGCCGGAACCGCTCAGTCCGGTGAACCACAAAATAAAACCTTTTTCCATTTTCAGCCGTTAATTAGTAACTCGGAAATTATTAAGACGTAAAACTTTATAGATGCTGTTCCCTTTTTTCTATTATCGTTATTCGCGGTGTCATATTCGCAATATTTGCGCGCACACAATGAGAAATCAAAAGTTGCGATCACTCATGCAGTCATTTAGTAAAAAAAGTGTGCGCTCGTTGTATAATTGCCGATTTATTATTTGTCAAGTCTTTACACAGTAAAATTCACTTCGCGATCGCCAACGCCGAACATCTATCCGTAGCGCCCCAATCGCCTTAATCTAAAATCTAAAATGGTATTGCCCATGTCTTCGGTCTTAAAAGCAGATGTTTTGGTAGTCGGTGGCGGCACTGGTGGCACCGCTGCAGCCGTGCAAGCAGCCCGCCGGGGTGCCAAAACTATTTTAGTAAGCGAATTCCCCTGGCTGGGAGGAATGCTGACTGCCGCAGGCGTTTCTGCCCCCGATGGCAATGAATTAGCAGCTTTTCAAACCGGTTTGTGGGGCGCATTTTTGCGAGAACTCCAGCAGCGACAGCCGGGAGGTTTGGATTGGGGCTGGGTCAGTTTTTTTACTTACGATCCCCGCATCGGTGCGGAAATTTTCGCTGATTGGGTTAAATGTTTGCCGAACTTGCGCTGGATTTCTGGAAAAAAAGCTCACGATGTGCTGTATGAAGGAGATCGCATTTCGGGCGTTCAGTTTGCAGATTTTACGGTTTCGGCCAAAATCACTTTAGATGCAACGGAATTGGGAGATTTGCTGGCTTTAGCGGAGGTTGGGCACCGCTGGGGTTGGGAATTCCAAGCCGAGTGGGGAGAACCCAGCGCGCCGGCTGCCTCTAATGCTCTCACAGAGAGCTATTCGGTGCAAGCTCCGACTTGGGTGGCAATCATGCAAGATTTTGGTAAAGGTGAGGCCGGGCCAGAAATTCCCGCGGCGCCAGTTGAAAATCCCGATCGATTTCTCGGTGCTTGGGACAGTTACACTCCCGAACAATTTCTCAATTACGGCAGGCTTGCGGGCGGATTGTTGATGATTAATTGGCCGATTCGAGGTAATGATTATGGTGAAGGGGTCGATCGACTCATTAAATCT
>NZ_JAUBQR010000247.1:0-9412 GCF_036701385.1 Microcoleus sp. Pol12B4
TCAATTTTCTGCCTTTAGGGAGCCTGTGCCAATCACAGGCTCCCTTTTCTTTCCCTTGTTAGTCTAAACTCCAGTAAAATAGGTCTGGCTGAATAAGTTATGGGCAATCCGGAGAGCAATTAATTGGTGATTCAAGCCCTATTTACTCTCTCTCGGAACCGTTCAATAACTCAGATAGGAAGACGCTGTAGGATAGTTACCCAATAGTTCTGTAATAGCCATATTAAGGAGCGCGATCGCCCTTGCTCCATCTGCGTTCATCCCCGTTCGTCTGCCTTCATCTGCAGTTCAAAAAAGAGCGATCGCCATTAATCCAAAAAGTGCGATCGCCCTTTTCAATTCCTAACCAGAAATCACCTCACTCAAAAGATGAGCCTGAGAACCCTCAAGCCGAGGCCCATGAATCTGCACCACCCTAGAAGCCAAGAAATTGCCCCAGCGAGCCGCTTGTGTAGAACTCAAACCGTTAGTAATTCCAAACAAAACACCGCCAGCAAAAGCATCCCCAGCACCCACAGTATCGATCGCCTTTACCGGAAATCCCGCCACATCAACAATCTGTTTGTTCTCCACCACCATACAGCCTTTATCCCCATTAGTGATAAAAGCCAAATCCGAAATCTCGCTCATTTTCCGAGCGCACTCTGACAAAGATTCCTCCTTAAAAAAGCTCCGAACTTCATCAGCATTGCAAAAAATTACATCGCAATATTCCGAAACCACCTTGTGAAAATCATCAGCAAATCGATCGACTAAAAAGCCGTCCGAAAAAGTAAAAGCCACCTTCACGCCCAGACGCTTAGACTGTTCCATCGTCTCAATGCTAGCCTTTCTAGGGTCTGGAGCATCCCAAAGATAGCCCTCAACATAACTGTACTTGCAATGAGCCAGTCGATCTACATCAATATCAGTCGCAGCCAGAGTAGTAGAAACACCCAAATTAGTACACATCGTGCGTTCCGCATCCGGCGTAGTCAGCACAACACAAGTACCCGTGGGTTCCTTAGACTCAGCAGCAGGATGCACGTTAAAATCAATCCCCGCCGCCAGCAAATCTTGCCGATAAAATTCCCCGTTAGTATCCTTAGCAACCTTCCCAGAATAATACGCTTTACCGCCGCTCTGAGCCAAACCAATCATCGTATTTGCCGCCGAACCGCCCGATCGCATTTGCAGCGAATTGTGCTCTAAATCGTGCAAAATCCCCCCCTGCGTTTCCGAATTCATCAGCGTCATCCCGCCGCGATTCAGCCCGTGACCGGGTACAAATTCATCTTCTACCAATGCTAGGATGTCTACAAGGGCATTGCCTACGCCAAACACATCCACGGAACGGGAATCTTGATTGTTTTCTGTCATCAGTAATTTTTGGTTTACACTAATTATCAACTTTATAATAAATCGACTTCAACTCAACATCTATTTTGTTTAATTTATTTTTATCTAAATCCCTAACCCCAAATCGCTCTAATCCAAAATCTAAAATCGATATGACTGATACTTTTCTGCCACCTCTGATTCAGCAAATGTTGCAGCCCGGGTTTTACCCCCACAGCGTAACAGAACCCGTGCAACTAATTCAGACTCATGGCTCCTTTGTTCTCCTCACAGGAGACTATGTTTACAAAATCAAGAAATCAGTTAATTTTGGCTTTTTCGATTATTCAACCTTGGAGAAAAGACAGCATTTTTGCAATCAAGAATTGTTAATGAACCAGCGCACTGCACCGGAAATCTATCTAGAAGTTTTGCCAATTATTCAAACTGGCGATTCTTTTCAATTGGGTAGCAGCTTACCTGCTATAATTTCTGGCGAAATTGCTGTAGAATACGTGCTGAAAATGCGAGAATTTCCTCAAGATTCGCTGTTGCTCAGCTTGTTGGAAAGCGGACTATTGACCGAGCAACTTATGGCAGACTTAGGGCGGGAAGTTGCCAATTTTCATAGCATGGCAATTAGTAATAGCTACATTCGCAGATTTGGCGAAGTCAGTCAGATTCGCACAGCAATAGATAAAAATTACCGAATTTCCCAAAAATATATCGGCGGGCCGCAGACTCAGGTACAATTTCAGGAAACTAAAGATTATACAGATGCGTTTTTTGTAAAAAATCAAGAATTATTTAATCGGCGGATTGCCAATAATAAAATTCGCGAGTGCCACGGAGATTTGCACTTGCGGAATATAGCATTCTGGCCAGATAAAATATTACTGTTCGACTGCATTGAATTTAACGAGCCTTTCCGCTTTGTTGATGTCATGTACGATGTGGCTTTTACAGTAATGGATTTGGAATCGCGGGGGCGCAGAGACTTAGGCAATGCTTTTCTCAATACTTACATCGAACAAACAGGGGATTGGGAAGGACTGCAACTGTTGCCTCTGTATTTGAGCCGTCAAGCTTATGTTAGAGCGAAAGTAACTTCGTTAATGTTGGACGATGCCGCTATTTCAACTTCCCAAAAAGCAGAGATTTCACAGACAGCAGCTCATTACTATAAACTGGCTTGGCAATACACAAAACCGCGCCAGGGAAAGTTAACTTTGATGTCTGGTTTGTCTGGTTCTGGCAAGAGTACAGCAGCTCGATATTTGGCTCGCCGGACAGGGGCAATTCATATTCGATCCGATGCTGTTCGCAAACATTTAGGCGGAATTTCTTTAAATGAACGCGGGGGGGAAGATTTGTACTCTGATGAAATGACGGCACAGACTTATGGTAGATTGTTAGAGTTGGGGATAATTATGGCTGACCGAGGTTTGGATGTAATTTTAGATGCAAAGTTCGATCGCCAAAAATCGAGAACCGATGCAATTAATCAGGCTCAATCCCACGGGTTGCCCCTGCAAATCATTTACTGCACCGCACCAATTGAAGTATTGCGAGAACGACTGCAACAGCGCAGGGGCGATATTGCCGACGCGACAGCCGAACTATTGAGTTCGCAGCAATCAGCTTTTGAACCTTTTACGGAAAAAGAGCAAATTTCTGTAACGATTGTAGATACTGCGCAAGAGTTAGAGGTACAATTAAACGTGATTTGTGGGGAGTAGTTGCAGAGCGATCGCCCTTCCCAATTTGATTGTCTGCTAATATTGTAAATATCTTTCTGTTTTATTACAAAAAAAAGTTGCAGCTCATGCCAAAATTTACCGGAGACTCCAAGGGGTTTAGCCCCGCGCTGATATGGTTTGTGTTGTTTACCGTTGGGTTTCGCTTAGTAGGATGTACGCTGCCCCTGAGTCTCGGCCTGGGTGTCATCGGTGGCGTGGCAGCAGGTTTAATTGTCGCTTGGTGGCACAACGAATTACTACTCAACCCGAATATAAATTCCAAGGACAAAACCTCGGATGCTATCCTCAATAAAGACGTAGTGCAAACGGACGGCCATAAATATAGCAAAACCTCTAGGAGTGATGCTGCTACATTGTTTGGCTGGTTATCTGGACCAGAGGATCGTCGCTAGCACCGAAAATAGTTTTGAGTATTGAGTTGTAAGCTTTAAGTTAAAGAGTTCATAATTCATAACTCTATACTAAAAATTAACCACTCCCGCCACTTAAATTACTAATTACAGATTAGCGACTAACGATCGTTCATTTCCCATTACCTATTACCGCTAACGAGCAATTTGAATTACTTGCTTAATGTTTGTATTTCTGTCGAAACTCCTGCCGCTGTTTATTTATCCTTTGGGGTTGAGTTGCCTGTTAATGATGGCGGCTTTAATCACACTTTGGAAGCGTCCGAAATGGGCGGCTGCGCCAATTGCTGCGGCTCTAATTATTTTACTGCTCGGAAGTAGCGGTTGGGTATCAAAATCGTTAGTTCGATCGCTCGAATGGCAAAACTTACCAACCGCCGAACTCCCCCAAGCTGAAGCGATTATCGTCTTGGGCGGCGGTGTCAAAGCAGCTTTACCTCCCCGTCCTTGGGTAGAATTAGCGGAAGCGGGCGATCGAATAATCTACGGTTCCCGACTTTACAAGCAAGGCAAAGCCCCCCTGCTAATTCTAAGCGGCGGTAGAGTAGATTGGAAAGGCGGCGGGGCTCCCGAATCGGCAGACATGGCAGAAATTGCCCAAACAATGGGTGTACCGGCATCAGCAATTCTGCAAGACCCCGATTCACACAACACTTATCAAAATGCCGTCAACGTGCGGAAAATTTTAGATGCTAAAGGCATAAAAGGGCCAGTTTTGCTAGTGACATCGGCGATGCACATGACTCGATCGCTCTTAATTTTCCAGCGTCAGGGAATAAAAGCAATTGCCGCACCAACAGACTTTCAAATAACGCAGCAGGATATCGCAGCATCCCAAAGCAATTGGCAATCAGTCGCCTTGGATTTATTGCCGGACACCTATGAGTTAAACCAGTCAACTAAAGCTTTGAAAGAATATATCGGCTTAATTGTTTATCGGCTGCGGGGATGGCTTTAACAGAATTACAAAATTTTAGATTTGGGATTTTGGATGGAAGAATTTAAGTAGTCTCAACCGTGAAGTCACTTCCCAAATCCAAAATTGATTCAGTGTGCTAGCTTAAAGTCAATACAGCAAATATTAGCCACACTCGCCCCCAAACAATCATGTTGCCCCACGAGTTGCAAAACATTGCCCCAGAACCGACTCCCGCGGCCGAAATTTTTCAGAGACACCAAATTGTCCGCGAGTTTTACGATGAAATTAAGTACCGTCAAGAACTAGAACTTCACTGCCAGTGGTATTACGCTACAGCCAAGCAGCATCAGCAGGAATTGCAGAAAATGCAGGGAGATTGGAATATTTTAGGTTGGTTTAGCCGCGGACGGTCGAAAAATTAAGGGTTAAATAAAAAAGATGGTTTGTAGTAAGGAGTTTAGCCCTGCCGATCGACTAAAAGCCACAGAAAAAACTGAAGTCCTAACTACAAACTGTACAACAGCTATATGACTCCCGCCCAAAAATGAATACTTGCTTTCCGACAGGAGTCGCTATCGGCGGAAAATTTTAGACCCTAGTTCAAGCTTCCAGATTCATCTGTGGAGTAAATCTAAAATCTAAAATCTAAAATCGACTGACGGGATTTGATATTGTCTTTGGGCTCCGGCTTCAACTTTTGAGACAGCTAGACTTCCGAAGATATCAATTCGACCTCATCCTCTTTCAGGTGCGCTCGAAATTTTTTGTCAAATTGTACTAGAATCGGCCAATTAGCACTGACAGGTCGGCCGTGCCATTCGTGAACGATCGCCACGACTTCTCCTTCCATACCCTTAATATCAAATGGTTGACTGCGATTTTCAGGATGGTGGTAGACAACAACAGAGTTTTTAATGCAAACGCGATCGCCAACTTTCATAGACTTATATTTAGTGTTCTCTCTTCAAAACTCTGCAAAGCCTACGGGTGCTTAACACTTGTACGCTTTGCCGACAGTCTTCTTATCTTCCCACAAGTAGAGCGAAAACTTAAACAAAGTTGGCGGTTCCCTGTCGCTGCTTCGATCCCCAGCCACGATCCACGTCAGCCGAAATGTTGATGATTCTCGGTTGAACCCGCAGGCCCGATCGAGATTTATATCTCGATCGGGCGGATTCTCAAGGGCGGGAATTGATTTCCTTGGCTAATCGAGAAACGATCAATTTAACTGATTTAACCAGCACTCAACATCAACGGCCAAAGTTTGGCCCAACTCCAGCAACTGCCGGATCGAAGACAAGTCCCAGCCGGCGCCGGAACCTGCAATCCCCAAGGCAACGGCAGCGACCACACTGTCGCCCTCCGAGGCATCTTGCAGTTGCAGCCAGCCCAAACACAGAGGCACAATTTGACTGTACAGAGAATCGAAATACAGTTCCTGCGATCGATCCAGACACAAACCCAGACTCAGCCGATCGCCCACCGCAATCAAACGCTCGATCGTGCGGATATCAGCTTCTAACTTGACAGGCGAGCGATCCTCCGCGCCCGATCCTGCTTGCAGCAGCGCGTCTAGCGATCGCCAAACCATCTTTTCCAAAATTTGCTTGACTTCGGGAACGTTCAACCGACAGCGGAGATGGCCGGCTTCAGTGGCGATCGCCTCAATTTCGGCCAGCAGCGGTTCCACATCCTCGGTTTCCAGTTCCAGGGCCTTGGCCGCCGTCAAACAGCGGTGTCCCAAAGCCACCTCAGCAGCCACCTGCAACTCTACCGGCACCGGTAACTCGTCACGGTGGAACGCCATCATCACCCCGTAATTTTCCCGGTAAACCTGAGTGTAAAGCTGATCCAACCGAGTCAAGTTTTCCTGACTCAGCAACTGCACGATCCGGTGGCGTTCCTCAGCGAATAAATCCCGCAAGCTAAAGGACTGATCCCCAAACAGCCGCACCATTTCCAGAATCGCGTGGGCTGCCGAAGCTTCTTGCATAACTCCAAACAACCGCTCTTTGAGCATAGTGTAAGACCGACGGCTGCCAAAAGGCTGAATGCAGCAGTGGAAGTCCCAGCCGCCGAGGTGGAACGCAGCAAACACATAAACCTCTGTTTCCCGCGTAATTTCCGAGGTTAACTGCAATTGACCCACAGCCAGAGTCATCGAGCCCATGCGCTGAATTTGGAAATCTTGCTGCTGGGCCTGATAGCAGTAAACTCGCTGTTCGCGGGGATATTTGGCAAACAGAGAACTGATCGCGTAGTGGGCTGCCACCTGTCTGAGACTAATTTGGGCTGTCACCACAAGTTTGCGGTAAACTTCGGCCCCTGTTGTGAAATAGTCAACGTTGCTGGGTACGAGGGCTAGTTGAGCGACAAAATCCTTTTCTAGCTGGACGCCGGTAACTTCGCCCGCCAATTCCAGCGCCCGGGCCGCGTAGCGCAGAATTTGCACGCCTTCTGGCCGCGAGATTTCTTCAAAAAACCAGCCACAGCTAGTGAACATTAACAGGGTGTGGCGCTGCATTTCCAGCAGTCGCAGGGCGTCCACCTGTTCTCCGGCATCGAGGGGGCGGATTTGATGGCGTTCGAGGAAACTGTCAACATTACTGGGCGATCGATCCCGGATGACCTCAATATATTCATCTCTAGCTTTCCAGGGATCGCACAACAGCTTGCGCCCCGCTTCTTCATAAATCGGAATCAGCCGATCGCGCAGCCAATTCAGGGTATCCCGCAGAGGGCGGCGCCATTTGAGGTGCCATCCCCCACCACCACCGCAGCCACAATCATCTTGCCAGCGATCGACCCCGTGAGAGCAACTCCAGGCCGTCACGGGTTTGAGTTCAACTTCCCAAGCGCTCGGATTTTGACTTAAATAATGAGCAAAATTCGTCACCGTCCAGCCGCGGCGGGGAAACTCTTCTGTGAATGCGTAAGCGAGGCATTTTTCGGTACCGTTTTTGTGGTGACCGAAAGTTTCGCCGTCCGTCGCCACGCAGATTAATTGAGCTGGTCGGTGGTCTCCCCGCACTGCTTGACCCAAGCGCCCCACCAAGTGGTGGCTGCTGCTGAGAACGTCATTGAAGCCCATATCCCGCGAGATCGGGCCGTCGTAGAAAAAGATATCAATGTAAGGAGTGTTGGCAGGTGGGGCTTCGGAATTTTGGAAGTGCCTGCCACCAAAATGGTGAGTGCTCAGCGGCGAGAGTTGGTGGTTAGCCATCAACCGCATTTCTGGTTTCAAATAGCAGCGGTACGGGCGAGTGGGATCGATTTGACCCCCCCCGACTTCGTGCCATTCGGAATTTTGCCCTGGTTCTCCTTCGTGGTTTTGCCCGATTAGCGGGCGGCAGCGTTCGGCTTGGGAGGGGGCTAAGACAATGAAGCGGATGCCTTCAGCGACTAAAACTTCGAGGGTGGCGTAGTCTACGGCGGTTTCGGCGAGCCACATTCCTTCGGGATCGCGACCGAACCTGGAGCGAAAATCTGCGATCCCCCACCGAATTTGGGTGTATTTGTCTCGCTCGTTAGCCAGCGGCATGATGATGTGATTGTAGACTTGGGCGATCGCGTTGCCGTGACCGTTGAGCCGCTGACAGCTTTTGCGATCGGCTTCCAGAATCCGCTGGTAGACTTCCGTGTCGTAGCGTTCGAGCCAGCTCATCAGGGTCGGCCCGATGTTGAAGCTCATATACTCGTAGTTGTTGACGATCCCCGTGACTTCGCCGCGATCGTTCAGTATGCGGGCAAAGGCGTTGGGGCGGTAACACTCAATGTCAATACGTTCGTTCCAGTCGTGGGCGGGAGAGGCGCTGGCTTGGCGTTCGATCGCGTCCAGGTAAGGGTTTTCCCGGGGCGGCTGATAAAAGTGACCGTGAACCGTCACGCACACCCCAGTTGCAGCAGCCGCACTGCTTTGGGTTGCAGCAGTCACGGTTGGCGAAGACAAAGGTAGCCGATCGGATTGAGTTGTAGAAATCGAAACCATGCGAGCAAATCCTCACTCAAGTAGTTAAAGACAATAAAACCAGCCTAATTAGAAACTGAAACCTTACGCAGCAAGAGTTACAGCTAGGCATCTGTTAGGACTAAATTTGGCTGACAAGTTTTGATACATTTGTAGTATTGCGAGCAAAGCATTCGTTCCAAGATGCCAACCGTCGATCCCTGGGTTTTTCTGCCAATGCTTTGCTGTTGAAAGACTTAAAAAAGGTAGCTTTTGCTGCTTTTTCGCACTTGCGACCCCTTTCGGGTTTGTGCTTGCAGGGCTGCTCATTGAGAGTTTGATTTACATAGCTGGATTTTAAAGTCTTATTCAGTAAATAGCAAGTTTTCGCCGGAAAGATTTAATTTTTGGCAATAAATCTTGGCGGTTGTGGATATCGGTTTAATGCCCGATAAATTTATAGAGTAGGAGTATTGCCCGAGTTTCGCATCATACTTTAGGTGCTTTTTACCTAAGTCCTGGAGAAGTTAGGCCAGTTGCGTTCGGGCGCGGCAGATTTGCGGCAAATGTACTTTCCAGAAGAGTTGTAACACTTGTGCGGAGTCAAAAGGCAACAAAAAAGCAAAACGGTAAGTGTTATGTTTTAACTCCTGAGAGGTATGTGGGCGCGGAGGCGGAGGAGGAGGAGGAGGAGGGTTTGGACGAGAAGATGCTGCATTTGACGGCGAAGTTGGAGAGGCAATTTGCCGAGAGTGCCAAGTTAGAGACGATGATTCGGGAAAATCTGCAGAGGGTGGGTTCTGGCGGATAGTTCGTCAATTGCTGAAGATTATCATGATTTTTGGCGATAACTTAAGGAAGCTATTGTGCAATATCAAGTGCGGGCCGTACTTTCTGTCAACTGCGAATTAGTGTTGCTTTACTGGTCAATTGGACGGAATATTTTAAACAGGCAACAGCAGCGAGGATGGGGAAAAAAAGTTGGTAGTCCTGCATAGCAAGGAAAATCCAGGGTTTTAATTGATAGATAAACTGGCGTTGTACTCATGAATAAAATACC
>NZ_JAUBQR010000248.1:0-9364 GCF_036701385.1 Microcoleus sp. Pol12B4
AAAATCCAAAATCGGTCGATCGCCCCCAGCGACGGCCCAGGAGGGTCAATGGTTGCTACAATCGGGGAGGGTATATGTTGTGGCTAACACTACAGCCCGTAACCCTGAAAGCTAATAGCTAAATTATTAAAAATCTGCCTCTTCTGCCATGTTTAAAAATCTGCTAGGCGATCCCAACGCGCGCAAACTTAGAAAATTTCAGCCTTGGGTAGCTGATATCAATATTTTGGAAGAAGACTTCCGCGCACTCTCAGACGACGACCTCAGAGGCAAAACGGCGGAGTTTCAAGAACGTCTGGCAAAAGCTAAATCTCTCAACGAGGAGAAAGAGATCCTAGACGAAATCTTGCCGGAAGCTTTTGCAGTGGTGCGGGAAGCGGGACAGCGGGTTTTGGGGCTGCGCCACTTTGATGTCCAACTCCTCGGCGGCATCATTCTGCACAAAGGCCAAATTGCCGAAATGAAAACTGGTGAGGGCAAAACTCTGGTGGCGACGCTGCCGGCATACCTCAACGCCCTCAACGGTAAAGGCGTACACATCATCACCGTCAACGATTATCTCGCAAGGCGGGATGCGGAATGGATGGGACAGGTGCACCGCTTCCTGGGACTGACTGTCGGACTGATTCAGCAGGGCATGGATCAGGTGGAACGAAAGAAAAATTATAACTGCGATATTACCTACGCGACTAACAGCGAAGTCGGCTTTGACTATTTGCGGGACAACATGGCTACTGTCATGGAAGATGTAGTGCAGCGTCCTTTTAATTTCTGCGTGATTGACGAAGTTGACTCGGTGCTGATTGATGAAGCACGGACGCCTCTGATTATTTCGGGCCAGGTGGAACGCCCCAGCGAGAAGTATATGCGGGCGGCTGAGGTAGCTGCTGCTCTGAGAAAGGAAAATGAAGAACATTACGAGGTTGACGAAAAGGCTCGGAATGTGCTACTGACCGATGAAGGCTTTGGTGAAGCTGAGCGGTTGTTGGGTGTTACGGATCTGTACGACCCGGCTGACCCTTGGGCGCATTACATTTTTAATGCGATTAAGGCCAAGGAATTGTTTATTAAGGATATTAACTACATCGTCACTCCCGATCGCGAAGTCGTGATTGTGGATGAGTTTACGGGCCGGGTAATGCCGGGACGCCGCTGGAGTGACGGTTTGCACCAGGCGATCGAAGCCAAGGAACGGGCGGAAATTCAGCCGGAAACTCAGACGCTGGCGACGATTACCTATCAGAATTTCTTTTTGCTTTATCCGAAGCTGTCGGGGATGACAGGGACGGCGAAGACTGAAGAGACGGAGTTTGAGAAGATTTACAATCTGGAAGTGACGCTGATTCCCACTAACCGGATTACGAGCCGCACTGACCTTTCGGATATGGTTTACAAGGCAGAGGCCGGCAAGTGGAATGCGATCGCCCAAGACTGCGCGGAAATGCACGAGATCGGTCGGCCGGTGCTGGTGGGCACTACGAGCGTGGAAAAGTCGGAGTTGCTGTCGCGGCTGCTGCTGGAACGGAAAATTCCTCACAATTTGCTCAATGCTAAACCGGAAAATGTGGAGCGGGAATCGGAAATTATCGCTCAAGCCGGACGCAAAGGCGCTGTGACGATCGCCACGAACATGGCCGGGCGCGGTACAGACATCATTTTGGGCGGTAATTCTGAGTACATGGGCCGCCTGAAGTTGCGGGAATATCTGATGCCCCGAATTGTGCAACCCGAGGATGACGAAGGGTTTTCGGTAGTGCAAGTGCCTGGTATTAGCGGCCGCCCCGCACCTCAAGGTTTTGATCCGACTAAGAAAAAGGTTAAGTCTTGGAAAGCTTCGGCGCAGATTTTCCCGACGCAGCTATCGAAAAATGCCGAACAAATGCTCGTGGCGGCGGTGGAATTGGCGGTGAAGGAGTACGGCGCGCGATCGCTCACGGAATTGCAAGCCGATGATATCGTGGCTATAGCTTCGGAAAAAGCGCCGACAAAAGACCCGGTAATTCAAAAATTGCGGGAAGCTTACAATTTAACCCGCAAGGAATACGATGCTTTTACCAGCTCCGAACACGATGAAGTCGTGCAGTTGGGAGGCTTGCACGTCATCGGTACCGAACGCCACGAATCGCGCCGGATCGACAATCAGTTGCGCGGCCGGGCGGGACGCCAAGGAGACCCGGGTTCTACGCGGTTTTTCTTGAGTTTGGAAGACAATTTGCTCAGGATTTTCGGCGGCGAACGGGTGGCCGGTTTGATGAAGGCTTTCGGTGTTGAGGAAGATATGCCGATCGAATCTGGAATGCTGACTCGTTCCCTCGAAGGCGCTCAGAAAAAAGTCGAAACCTACTATTACGATATCCGCAAGCAGGTATTTGAATACGACGAAGTGATGAACAATCAGCGTCGAGCAATCTATGCGGAACGCCGCCGAGTATTGGAAGGTTTGGACTCCAAAGAACAGGTAATTAAGTATGCCGAACAGACGATGGACGACATCGTGGGAGCATACATCAATCCCGATTTACCTTCCGAAGAATGGGAACTCGACAAACTTGTGAGCAAGGTGAAGGAATTTGTTTATCTGCTCGCTGACATGACACCGGATCAGCTAGAAGATTTGTCCGTTGAGGAAATTAAAACATTCCTGCACGAACAAGTCCGCAATGCTTACGACATTAAAGAAGCGGAAGTTAATGCAATCCGAGCTGAATTGATGCGAGATGCGGAACGGTTCTTTATTTTGCAGCAAATTGATACTTTGTGGCGCGAACACTTGCAACAAATGGATGCTTTGCGCGAGTCTGTAGGGCTGCGCGGTTACGGGCAGAAAGACCCGTTAATCGAGTACAAAACTGAAGGTTACGAGCTGTTTTTGGACATGATGACGGATATCCGCCGCAATGTGGTTTATTCGCTGTTCCAGTTCCAGCCGCAGCCGGCAATGCAAGTTTCGCCAGAGATGGTTTGAAAATAGTTACCGGAAATCAGGACACGGCAGTGCCGTGTCCCTACAATTAATCGCGGTAGGGACACGGCAGTGCCGTGTCCTCTATATCCTTTACAAGAAAATAAACAAACGCTATTGGAGGCTTGGTATGGGTGTTTTGGCGATTCGAGCGGACGAGAGAGTTAAGCAAATTCATTTTACAGAAGAAACCATTAGTGTTGATTTGATGGATGGACGAATCATTACCGTGCCTTTAATTTGGTATCCAAGATTGTTTCATGCAACGCCCGATCAAAGGGAAAAATGGGAAGTATGTGGAGGAGGCTATGGCATTCACTGGGAAGACATTGATGAAGACCTCAGTACAGAAGGAATGCTGCGAGGTGCACCTGCTCCGAGGTCTAACATTACTCATTAATTTCGATCGCTAGTTCACTTCTAAGCTTTCGTAATATAGCCTTTTTCATGTAATAGATGGAGCAGGTATTTAAGCGAGATTTGAGATTAAAGCCAATCTTCTTGATCGCTTTTTTGTTTCCTGTAAACCTCACCTTTGGCGTGAATTTTACGGGTTTGTTCGTAAAGAGTTTCTTCGCTATGATTCCATTTTTGCAGGACTTCTTTTAAGGCGGATTGAATATCTCTAGCGCCGGGAAAGCCTCGGTAGCGAATTATTAATCTTGCTAATTCCGATAAATTGTAGTCGGTTGCTTCTCCTGCTAATAAACTATCGACACTGGCTCGATCGCGCTTGTATTGCGGATGCTGCTGATCTTGAGTTTTTTCTACTGAATCCATACTATTTATATTTCCCAATCATCTGAAAATGTTGCTACCAGCAACCGCCACCCAAAAGCGCGGACATAAATAACCTAATGAATATAGTCTTAAATCCGCGCTTCATAAACGGTTTTATTCCGGTATCATAACTGTCAACTGTTTAAGTTGTCGATTCAGTCATTCCCAGAAATTTTTGTGTTTGTTCAGTAATACCAAATAGTCGATCGCCGTGACAAAAGATTTCCCAGGCGCGAATTCCCATAAAACCAATACCTGCAACCGCCAAGGGCATCGCTGCGGCACCTAAAAGCGCGGCAATGGGGGGAAATATCATGCACAGTGTTAACAGAATGCCAGTAATAACACCGCCAGCAATGCCAGCTTTGGCGGTGGCGGTGGCGACTTGTTCGACTAACTCTGACTGCGTAATTTTCCCTTCCACGCACAATAGCGAATTTTCTAAGATAGAAAATATTAACTCAATTACTGCTGCGGCGATCGCCCCTTTCATTGCAGCCCCAACGATTTCTGCAACTGCTGCTTTAAACGCTGCATCCGCTAAAACTTGCTTAGCGACTGCTAATTCTGCAGCAGTCATGTCTACACCACCGCGAGCACGATTCACCCAAAAATATTCAAAAATCCCGTTAGCAGCTTCGCTTCCGCCTCCATTGACGTGCGCTTGGATGTGACTCCAATCTTTATCTTGACAGAAGTTGCGAATTGCTTCTGGGCCTTGGGCACGAATTTGGGCGGGTATCGATTCAAATACTTTTGCTGCTTCTTGCACATTTCGGATGCCGTCACGCACGCCAGCCCTAGCAAATTTCGATTGCAGATTTATTGGCAGGTTCTCAAAACGGATGTTGCGTGCTATTTTAAAAGCTTCTTGACTGGCGATCGCCCCAGCACTAACCATTGAACTTGGCGCTGATTTTACCCACGCCGTTAATACAGTTGCATTTTCCTCAACTTTAGCAGCGATTTCGTTGGCTAAGTTTTGGGTATCGGCAACAGTTTCTTGTACTTTAGCAGTTAGAAATTCGAGCGGGTTCTGGCTAATTTCCATGTTAATCCAGCTTGCATCGTTAATGATTGAATTATTTTGACTATAACATTCCTCTTCAGTAAGTGTGATTTTTTACTGAATTGCTTCTACCTTCTAACTCAGGCTGTAAATTTAGAGCTTTTTTTTGATAAAATAAACCTTCATTGATTCGACCTTGCTCTTCTAAACTTTTGCCTAAATTCCAATAAGCGACGGCTAAATCTGGTTGAATAACAATAGATTTTTGATAGTAAGTTATGGCGTCATCGAGCTGGCCTTGTTTGTAAAACATACTGCCCAAGTTAACATAGGCTTCGACAAAATTATGATCAAATTCGATCGCCTTTGAGTAGGCGCGAATTGCCGCGTCTATTTTGCCTTGGGCTTGCAGGATATTGCCTAGAGTTTTGTAGGCGGGGGCGAAATTGGGCTGCTGGCGAAGTGCTTGGTAACAGGAGGCGATCGCCTCTACATATTTCTGTTGCGTATAATAAATTTCAGCTATCTTGTTAAGTGCGATTGCACTATCCGGCTGAATGGCTAGTAATTTTTGATATTGAGCGATCGCCTCCTCAAGTTTTCCTGATTTCTGGAGGCTCTCGCCCGCTGACAAATACTGCTCTGCTAACTCGGAATTTACGCTCATAGATTTTACTTTAACAGCCGACACTACTTTACCACAAGTGTTAGTTAGCAACCGCAATTTCGAGGGATATTCTGACTATTTGAGATTTTAAATTTGTTTGTGTACCGGAATGCGGAAAAAATATTATGATTATTTTGAACCAGCATCAACGCTAATTGCAGAGGAAATCTCATGGCATCACTAGCAGGAAAAGTGGCAATTGTGACTGGTGCATCGCGGGGAATTGGACGCGCGATCGCCCTCCGATTATCCGAAGAAGGCGCATCAGTGGTCGTCAACTACGCCAGAGGATCTGAGCAAGCAAAAGAAGTTGTGTCAGCGATTGAAGCAGCAGGTGGCAAAGCATTAGCCGTGCAAGCCGATGTCAGCAAAACCGCAGAAATTTGCGATTTGTTCGATCGCACTCTGGGAACCTATTCACAAGTCGATATTTTAGTCAATAATGCAGGAGTAATTCTTTACAAACCTATAGCGGAAGTTACCGAAGCAGAGTTTGATAATCTTTTTTCAATTAACGTCAAAGGCACGTTTTTTGCTTGTCAAGAAGCTGCTAAACGGATGGCAGACGGAGGAAGAATTGTTAATTTTTCCAGTTCGACAACGGCGATGCTACTGCCAACTTACGGGGCTTACGTGGCGACAAAAGGCGCAGTAGAACAGCTAACTCGATCGCTCGCGAAGGAATTGGGCGATCGCCAAATTACAGTTAATGTGATTTCTCCGGGCCCAACGGATACAGAACTCTTTACAGTCGGCAAAACCGCCGAACAAATACAAAGATTTACTCAAATGGCTGCTTTGCGAAGACTCGGAAAAGTTGAAGATATTGCCGATGTGACGGCTTTTTTGTGCAGCGAACAAGCCCGGTGGATTACCGGACAAAATATCCGCGTTAACGGCGGGACTGCCTAAATATATACTTTAGTCAGCTTGGAGTGGATAAAAATTTGTATAGCAGCGATTTCAATCGCCGATTATAAGAATCCCCAAGCAAAATCAAAGATTCTGGTTAGGGATTCTTATAACTTTATAGAGCTGACAATCCAACAAATTAAGGAGACAGTCGCCACACCTTAATCGTGTCGTCAAAACTGCCACTAATCAGAGTTTTGTCCTGAGGATTAAAAGCCAAATCCACCCAGGTAGAATGACCCTTCAGCGTGCCCGCCATTTCGCCGGAACTCATCCGCCACAGCTTGATAGTCCCACTCAAATCGGCGCTGGCGAGTTTGTCTCCGTCGGGAGTGAAAGCCAAGGACTTAACCTTGTCGGAATGGCCGATCAAAGTCCGCAGCAGAGAACCGTTGGGTTGCTGGGACTGATTATTTGCGCTGATATCCCACAACTTCACCGTCTTGTCCCAACTGCCACTGGCGAGAGTTTGACCGTCCGGGCTGATGGCCAAAGACCAAACCGCCTCGGAATGACCCCAAAGAGTTTCTTTCAATTCCCCAGTCTGCCAGTTCCACAGGCTGATCTTACCGTCGCTGCTGCCGATCGCCAAAGTTTCTCGATCGGCACTGAAAGCCACCGACTGCACCTCGTCAAAAACCCCCTGGAGAGTTTCCAACTCGGCCCCGCCTTCGACTTGCCACAACTTCAAAGTTTTGTCCTTACCCACACTGGCCAGGGCTTGGCCGCCGGGACTGAAAACCACCGAGAACACGCCGTCTTGGTGTCCGTCCAAAGTCTGAATTAACTTGCCCGAATAGAAATTCCACAATTTAATCGTACCGTCAACGCCGCCGCTGGCGATCGTCCTGCCGTCGGGACTGACTGCCACCGACCACACCGGCCCCAAATGTCCTGCTAAAACCTTGAGCAGCTTGCCGTGACGCTTGTGCCGCAAGTGAATTGTGCCGTCGTTGTTCCCGCTGACGATCACGCGGCCCTGGGGAGCAACTGCTACCGCCCAAATTGGGTTTTTGTCTTGATCCGCTAGAGTCCGCACTGCGGGCCGGGACTGCGATGCCTCACCCCTGAAATCCTGCATCGGGGGCGGATTGAACCGAATTTCGGGAATGCTAGAAACAGGCTCAGAAGAAGTGAAAGCCTGCGGTGCAGGAGATGGCAAGCGAACACCCAGCACTACGGACAGCAGGGCAACCGTACTTGCTCCCCACATGGCCAAAGTCCACTTGGGTTTGCTGAGAATCACGTCTACCGGTGCCGGGCCGTATTTCATATCTGTAAGAATTGCCTCGGTCGATCGATAGCGTTTTGATGGTTCTTGCTGCACCATTTTATCCAGAATGCGGCCGAGTCGCGCCGAAACTGGTACTTTCAAATAATCTCTCCAAGTCCAACTTTCGGCTTTGATGTCAAACAAATCAAAGGGCGACATTCCCGTTAACAAGTGAATGCAAGTGACGCCCAAACTGTAGATGTCGCTGCTCTTAATCGCTTGGCTTTTAATTTGTTCCGGGGCCGCGTATTCCGCAGAACCTGTCACCGTTTCTGTTTTGAGCGGGCCACTATTAGCCCGAATTGCCGCGCCGAAATCGACTAAAACTAGCCCAGAGGCACTTTCCTGAGACACGGAATGTAAATCCTCTTTCCCTGCCAAAGCTGGGGATGCTTGGGGAGTTTTCCGGTGAATAATATTCGACGGTTTGATATCTCCGTGAATCAGTTGATTTTCGTGAACAAATTGCAGGATTGGCAACAATTCGCTCAGCAGATACCAAATTTGAATTTCTTTAACAACACCTTTTTCTGAAAGCCGATCGGCTAAATTACGACCTTCGATGTATTCTTGCACTAAATACTGGCAGCCCTCGAGTTCAAAAGATGCCAGCAGTTTCGGTATTTGGGGATGTTGGCCCAACTTGTCGATAACTGAGACCGAGCGGCGAAATGCCCAGTTTTCCTGTGTGCAACCTGCAGCAGGCGCGCAGAACTGTTGAATGACGCAACGGGGTTGGGAAGGTTGGTCTTCATCGACTGCTAAGAAGGTGCGGCAAGTGAGACTTTGACCGAGTGTGTGAAAGACTCGGTAGCGACCTTTTAGCAGCAAGTTTGACTCGCAACTTTTGCATACTGTCGCGCGATCGAGATTTTGGGGATTCTGGCAATGGGGATTGGTGCAGTAACTCATTTGTCTTTCCGCTGGAGACCCCCGCCCGACATTATTGCTGGTGGGGGAGGAAAGCGGGGCGGTGCGTGCCGCTTCCTATGGACAAATTAAATAATTGGAATCTTTGCTTGATCATAATTGTTTCCCAGATTTTCGCCACAATGGCTTTGGTCGATCGCACGTAAATTATTGCTGACTTTCCTGCGAGCAAGGTTTAATAGGTCGATCGATTGCTCGCGCGATCAAGCGTTCGGCTGGATTTGCTGTTACCGAATTACGTTATACTGTCATTGCGAATACTTTCAGTGCGATCGCAGCAAAGCAAAGCAATCGCGAGTGATGGCCAAATATCCGCGATTGTTAGTTCTATGGAGTCAATCTAACACCTCAAATCTCACATCTCAAATCGACTAACAGATTAAAACTTAGGCAACTTTTGCCAAACTAACTACTAACTTTTAAGTATTACTTATGCCGTTAATTCGCGTTCCCAAACCTTGGGAAATTCTGGAACCCCAAATTACCCCAGAAACAGCCTTTCTCAACCGCCGCCGCTTCATGACAAATTTAATTGGCGCCGGCGTGACTGCTTCGCTGCTGCCGCTGATCGGCTGCCAAAGCAATGCTAGCTCAAAAGCTGCTCTGGAGCAAAGCTCAACCCAAGCATATTCGGGATTGAGCCGGAATCCCGCCTTTGCCAAAGTCGATCGAGCGATTACCGACGAAGCCTTGGCTACAAAATACAACAATTTTTACGAATACGGCGGCACAAAATCTATTTGGCAAGCCGCTCAAGCTTTGCCAACAGAAAACTGGAAAGTAGAAGTAGGCGGTTTAGTAAAAAATCCCCGCACTTATGATATTGACGAC
>NZ_JAUBQR010000249.1:0-9306 GCF_036701385.1 Microcoleus sp. Pol12B4
TTAATTAATCCGAAACATCTTAAAAACTGGTTTACTAATTGCTGCTACTGTACCTCATAACATCCGGAAGTGCTGTATTAGGAACAGGCAAGATGCCTGTTCCACGACATATTAAATTTTTGTGGGGCGGGCATCTTGCCCGCCCATGAAAGTGACAAATGGGATAACTGCGAACCTAATCTATCCTTTCCATCACAATTCCATCAACTATTTCATAACCCCAATTAAAATGTCGATTTGCCAACTGCTGGGCTATGTCATATTCGCCCAAATTGCAGAGTTCAACTAACTTTTGATATCCTTCATCTCTTTCTCGCTGCAATCTTGACCGCCGCAGTTTTTCTCTCTCTTCCTCAGAAGGATTTTGTCGCTCTTCTCCCAGCGGATTAATCTCGCTAATTCGTTTCATATCAGCCTCATTAAAAAGGGATTGATTCGACTATTTCACCGTCAACTATTTCGTAGCCCCATTCGGGGTTAGCACCGATTTGTTGTTCAACTATACTTCTGCCGAGAGGAGTTTGGTAAGCTTTTTGCAAAGAGAAAATAGTGGGGATTTCGGCTGCGGTTGGCAGCTCTTTTTGTTCGAGTTTTGCCGGTTCAGCAATTGTTTCAGATGTGGATTGATTGAGGGCTAATTGCGGCGCGATCGCCCCTAACTTCCGCATAACGCTATCCTTGGTGATTTGCGGTTTTTCGTTGAAGGAAGAGGGCAGATATGGTGTGTCAACGCCCTGGTTTTTGGCTTTGAGTGCATCATCGGCAAGGCGATCGCACTTTCGCAAAAATCCCTCCCACAAATCTTTGCCCAAAACCGGGTTTCTCAAATCAGCACGGGCTTTAGAGACTGCTGCTTCTAGCGGTTCGCCTTTGTGCACGTAATACTGAATTCGCTCCTCTTCAAAAGCAGGATAAGGCACTTCCGGTTCGATTTCCCAATCTCGCTTAACTTTCTGACTTTCTCCTAAAGGAATTCCGGCGATAAATTCCTCCCAAAAAGTCGAGGTTAAGCCTTTTGTCATGCTGTCAATAATTTTAAATGCCCATCCAGAAGGATTGCCAAATCCTAAGCTGTGCTCTTGAGCATATGCTTCTAAAGCTCGCTGAAAGTTGTGCAGTTCTTCTTGGGAATTCCAAGGGCCGCTAAATCGGTAATGAGGGGTGACAGCAACGGCTATTTGCTGGCGGGGTTGCCCGAAATATTTGTCGGTTTTAACTACATGATTTGGGGGTGATGTTTCGCGGAAGATTTCTACAGGGTGATTGTGACTTTCGCGGCTTATCTGTGTTATAATATCTGGCGGATTCGGTGTCCAAAAGTTATTAAGTTTTTCCTCGAAAGCATCAATGTCAGCCCAGAGTTCTAGGGTGTCCGTGTTGGGATTTGTTAATTTTTCTTTCAGGAGCGATCGCACTTTGAGCAGGCGTCTCGCGAGTTCTTGTTCTTCGTGATTTAAACCGGTGGCTTTTTCAATTTCGCTGCTGTTGGTTTTTACCCATTCGCCGGAGTTGGAATGTTGTGATTGCCATTGCAATAATTGGCAAAGAAAAATACTCGCCGCGACTCCGCCGGTAATTGTGGCGAGTTTGGGATAGTAGATGGCGGGGTTTCCTAGATTTCCTAAAAATATTCCTATTTTCATTGTGTATATTCCTAAGTCCCGTAATAGTAGGGTACACCTCGGCGCACCTTACCTCGACTAAACTAGCATTGAGAAACTTAAGATTTTCTTTAAGCTTCTGTCTATTCCTGACTGAATGGAGTTTCTAGAGTAAAAACGGGGATCGCTTATTCGATCGCCTGATTGACAGGACTGAGTTAAACGTAATAATAAATTATTTACTGTACAGCTTCTGCCAAAATGAATCCAGAACGCCAAGAGGCTTATTTGAACTTAATCGAGCGAGTGCTTACTTGTCCCAACGGCCAAGAACCAGAGGTTTTGAGCTCGTGTTCCGATTTAATTGATGCGGGATTTGTGCAAATGCTAATCCAGATATCGGCTTCAATGGCGCGCGAAGGTGACGAAGATACTGCTAATTTTTTAGTGCAACTTGCTCGTTTGCTGGGGAAATCTTTGGGTTTGTCGCCGGATTTGAGGCCGGCTGGGTACAGTAGTGCAAAGGGGTAGAGAAGAGTTGCGATCGCCTCGTTGTATCATGTTTTGAGAAATGAGGGCGATTCCCTACCCTTCGGGATAGCTTTGCTTCACCTAATTTTTAAATGCAGCTATGGCTTTAAAGTTTATATTCTAGAGGCTCGCAAAACTCATTCACCCCACTTTTAAATACATAAATAATCACCGAAGTTACCAAAATATCAGGGCAAATTTTTGCTGCCACTAAATCTCTAAATGCTGCATTCAATTGTCCGTTTGCCAACTCTTCTTTAACCTCGGATTTGCAGATAGCAACGCGGCATCTTTTGGCTAATCCGTCTAACCAATTTTCTGATATATTCGGTTCTTGTCCGGCTTGAATTGCTAGAGATATCGCTGCATCCTCGATGTTACCTTCGCAATCTTCGATTGCGTCTAGGGCTTTTAGGGCTTCGGGATATTCGGCTAATTGCGAGCGAAACTGGGCAATTTGTTGGGAGGTAATAATCATCATATTATTTTCCTGTGTTCTCTGCTGGCGGGACAAGTTTAGCAATTAAAGTTGATATTATAGCATTTTTTGGAGTGAAGGTGAAATTGGGAGATCGAACCTCATTACATTTTCAACTAATATTTTGGACTTCGCAATAGTCCGCCTGGGGTTGGAACCCGTGTCAAAGCTTAACTGTTTTTGCAGAGGACTGATGTTAAATGCGATCAATATCTGGCATTAACGCCCTAAGCCGCCTGATGTTTAAACCCATTTCAAAGCTTAACTGTTTTTGCAGAGGACTGATGTTAAATTAGATTAGTTTCGTCGATCCTTGACAAAAAGCAGCGCTAAAATAGGTTTGCAGAACTCATATTTCTAGGGAGTTGGGAAGAATGACAACCGTTACTTTAAACTTAGATACTGTCGAACTAACAGACGAACAGTTTTACCGTTTATGGCAGATGAATCGAGACTGGCAATTTGAACGAACTGCTAAAGGAGAAATTATTATTATGTCACCAGTAGGCGGAGTCAGCGGCAATTGAGAAGCAGATTTAATTACAGAGTTGGGCTTGTGGAACCGTCAAACGCAGCTAGGGAAAGTGTTTAGTTCTTCCACAATTTTTTGGTTGCCAAATAATGGCGATCGCTCTCCAGACGCGGCTTGGGTTAGCTTGGAAAGATGCTCGGCTTTAACAGAAGAACAACAAGAGAAATTTCCGCCAATTTGTCCTGATTTTGTCATTGAATTGCGTGAAGCGAAGCTATCCCGTTCCCCGCAGGGGTTCCCGAAGGGTAGGGAATCGCGCACAGACCCGCTGCGACCCCTTCAGGAGAAAATGCAGGAATACCTCAACAGCGGGTTGCGCTTGGGTTGGCTAATTAATCCTCAAGACGAACAAGTAGAAATTTATCGCCCTTCTCGCGAGGTAGAGATTGCAGAGTTTCCTGTGAGTTTATCAGGAGAAGATGTCCTGCCCGGATTTGTGCTTAATTTGCCGATGATTTGATTTTGCCTCAAATTTTTCCTGTTTCCAACTGTATTTTCTTCGGACAAATATCATCATCGTACCAACCAGTCAAAGCCACCGCCAAAGCATCCGCGGCATCGTCCGGTTTCGGAATATAACCCAACTCTAACTCCCGCGCCACTGCCTCTTGCACTTCAGATTTATCCGCATTACCGCGGCCAGTCAAAGCTTGCTTAATTTGAGCCGGCGTAAACTCGAACAGCGGCACTCCACACTGCGCCAATACTAGGGTCAAAACACCCCGCGCTTGCGCTACAAGTATGGTATTTCCCATCTTGTAAAAGAACAGTTTTTCGGCAATTGCTAGATCGGGTTTAATCTGTTCAATTACCTCGTGCAAATCGTCGTAAATTGTTTTTAACCGCTGTCCCATTTCCTGTTTTGGCGTTGTTTGTATGACGCCGCAATCAATCATGGAAACAAAGTTTTCATCTTGTTTACCGGGGACAATTTTACAGCAAATTGCCCCGTAGCCGAGATTTGCTAAGCCGGGATCTAATCCTAAAATTCTTTTTTCCATTGCCCGAATTAGTAATTGGAAATGGGGAAAGAGGCATTAAAAATTTTAGAAATGTTTCCTCACCACCCATTACCAATTACCAATTATTAATTACTCCTCAGTTGTTTCTAGACCGAATACCCGATCGAACACTTTAGTCACTTTATACCCCGAATCTATTGATTCTAGCGGGTCTTTCCGCAACCGGTGCCGCAAACACAGAGTCATCACCCGGCGAATATCGTCCACAGTCACCTCCGTGCGACACTCCAAAGCCGTGAAAGCTTTCGCAGCCCGATTTGTCACCAAATCGCCCCGCAGCCCGTCTACGTCCAATTCCGCGCAAACTTGGGAGATTTTTACTCGCAACTCTCGATCGATATTTACCGATTTCAATCTTTCCTGGGCTTCCACCAACCTCTGCTGCAGTTCATCTTGTTCGCGCTGGTATTTCGCGAGAAACTCCGCTGGATTTTGGTCAAAACTCGATCGCTGCTCGACAATTTCCACTCTTAAATTCGGATCTTTTACAGTCCGAATTTCTGCGTGCATCCCGAATCTGTCGAGCAACTGCGGCCGCAATTCTCCTTCTTCTGGGTTGCCAGAACCGATTAAAATAAACTTAGCCGGGTGGCGGATCGAAATGCCTTCTCTTTCAACAGTATTCCAACCGCTGGCGGCCGAGTCGAGCAAAACATCGACTAAATGATCGTCGAGCAAATTGACTTCATCAACGTACAGAATGCCGCGGTTAGCTTTAGCTAAAAGGCCGGGTTCAAAAGCTTTAACTCCTTCCGACAAAGCTTTCTCAATGTCGATCGTACCGCAAACTCGGTCTTCGGTAGCGCCCAGAGGCAAGTCTACCATTTGAACTTTCTTGCGCGCGATTTTAATGTCAGTTTGAGATAAAGTGCGATCGCGCACCTCATCGCTCATCAAATCTGGATCGCTGGGATGACTGTTAAAAGGATCGTCAGCCACCACCTCAATTTCCGGCAGCAAATCAGTGAGGGCGCGGATTGTGGTAGATTTACCAGTACCTCGATCGCCCATAATCATCACCCCGCCAATTTTGGGATCGATGACATTCAACAGCAGCGCCAGTTTCATCTCCTCCTGACCAACAATTGCAGTGAAGGGAAAAACAGCGCGGCGGGCTGGGGTAGCGGTAACGGTTGGTAGAACGCCCGCATTTAGGGTATTGCTGACTTCGGCAGTAGGACTCACAGGATAACTCAAAATATAATAATTGCTTGTTTATTGTGACATACAAGCGGACAACAGTCGATCTGCAGCCTTGAAATCCAAGTGCAGAGTTTGTGTGATTCCTCTCAAAACGCCGCCAAAAACAGACTATTTCTGAGACACAGAACACGCCAACTCTAAAATTTGTTGCTGGCGTTCATCAGACAAACGTTCAACCATCGCAGCTAATAGCTCAGATACAGACAACCAACGCCTTTCTTGCGCCTTCCACACGACTAAAAACTGCTCGGAAGACAGAGTGCACAAAGCTATAGTTTCGCCAGAGCGATCGCTAAATTCTATTTCGTAATTTCCCTCATCATAACAATCTACAATAGCCCCTCTAGCACCTAGGTGTAAATTATATTCAGGCAATGTTACTAACAATTCTACTACATCAAATACTTCTGGCACGATCGTGCTTACCTCCGAACGAATAGTGTTACCAGTCTCGCCCTATTACTACCCGGTTCTACGATCCAAGCTGTACGGAAAATCTCCTGCTGTCCTTGTATGCCCAGAATTACAAATTCTACAGCATAGCGCTGTCCGTGTTTGTCATTTAGTCCTAAAACTGCTTCCGTATCAAGAGTTTTAGTTAAAATCTGTGCTAACAGTAACTCATAGTTTTATTGATACAATTCTAAACGACGCTGAAATATTACAGCTTGATGGCTACCGACTGGATTATCTAAATTAAGAGCATACTCTGTTAATTGTCGATAATCGATAACGAGATGACTGACAAGTTCTTTTAGCTTCATGTTTGTTGAGATAACACTAATTTTAGCATCCACCAGATTAAAGAGCTGTTTTGGGAACCCGATCGACTTTCAATTTTAGCTCTAAGGTACAATAACTAATAACTAATGACTAATGACTAATGACTACCACTGTGGCTCGGAAGCCATCAAAGCAGTCGCAGCCTCGCTCGGTAACGGCTTAGCAAAAAAATAACCCTGACCGTATTCGCAGCCGATCGCCCTTAATCTAGCTAATTGTGCCGCCGTCTCCACACCCTCAGCAATCACATCCATACCCAAAGCGTGAGCCAGCGCCACAATCGTGCGGACGATCGCCACATTCTCCCCCTCGCTTTCGAGCTCCATCCGCCCCACAAACGACTTATCAACCTTCAAAGTATCCGTAGGAAAACGACTCAAATAACTCAACGACGAATAGCCAGTGCCAAAATCATCAATTCCCAACTTGACATTAAGCTCCTTCATGTGCTTTAAAACCGCGATCGCCGACTCCACATCATCCATCACCACACTCTCAGTAATCTCCAACTTCAAACTATCGGCACTCAAACCCGTTGTTTCCAAAATCATCTGAATGCGATCGACCAAATCCGGCTGGGCAAACTGCTTTCCCGACAAATTTACACTCATAATTAAAGGCTGATCGAAATCAAACATTCCCTCCCAAAGCCGCAACTGCCAGCAAGCCTCCTCCAACACCCACTCACCCAGCGGCACAATTGCCCCCGTTTCCTCAGCCACCGGAATAAATTTCACCGGCGAAATCAAACCTCGCAGCGGGTGCTGCCAGCGCACCAAAGCCTCAAACCCAATAATCCTACCAGTTGCCAAAGATACAAACGGCTGGTAATGCAGCAAAAACTCCTGACGCTTCAAGGCCACCCGCAAATCAGTCTCCAACTGCAATCTCTCCACCGCCAAAGCGTGCATCGAAGCATTAAACACCTGATACCTTCCCGTTCCCAAAGCCTTCGCCCGGTACATCGCCGTGTGGGCGTCCCGCAGCAAGTGTTCCGGCTGTTCCCTGACAGTAGCAGCAGGTTCGCCGCCCACCGCAATCCCGATACTTGCCGTCACAAACACCTCCTGCCCCTTCAAATCAAAAGGCACAATTAAAGCTTGGTGAATGCGACCGGCCAAATCCACCGCACTGCCAACATCAACATTCCTCACCAAAATCGCAAAATCGTCACCCCCCACCCGCGCCACAGTATTCCCGGAGCCAATAATCGCCCTCAACCGCTGCACCACCGACATCAGCAGTTCGTCCCCCGCCAAATGACCCAAAGAATCATTAATCACCTTAAACCTGTCTAAATCCAGAAACAGCACCGCAAACAGATAGCTACGCCGACCCCTAGTATTGGCGATCGCCCGCCCCAGGCAATCCACGAACAAATCCCGGTTGGGCAAACCCGTCAGAGAATCGTGAAAAGCATCGTAAAGCTTTCTGTAAGCACTGACACCCACACCAGTCACAACCAAACCCAAAGTCGGCGACACTAACGGTACCCACCCACCCCCAGTAAAAATCCCATAACTAATCCCCAACAGTCCCATCAATCCCGCACCCCCAGCCAATCCCGCCTTCACAGGATGCTGAATCCGCCAAGCCAAAACCCCGCCAACCATCGCCCAAGCACCGTTCCACAAAATTTCCGCCCATTCCGGCCACACCCAAAAGAGCGATCGCCCATCCAAAACTGCACTCAATATTTGGCTGAGCATTTGCGCGTGCAGCAGCACTCCCGGCATTTTCGGACTTTGCTTTTTAACGGGACTGTAGGGCGTCAGAAACACGTCTCTGGTGCTCGGTGCAGTCGTCCCGATCAACACAATTTTGTCCTTAACCCAGCTTGGTTCAATTTCCCCCTTCAATACCTGCGTGATACTGACTTGTCGCGCCACATCCTTACCAGAACGGTATTTGAGCAGAATTTGGTAGCCTTTGGCGTCGAGATTTGCATAGCCGCCGCTGTGAGAAGTTAAAGGCACAAATTCTGCCTTTCCCCAGTTGATTTGGTGGGGATGAACAGAACTATTTTTCTGCTGTACTCTGTCTTTGAGATACAGCAAAGCCACTTGCACAGAAAACGATAAAGCAATCTTTTTGTCTGGTTGCGAGACTGAGAGCAAATTGCGGCGTACAACGCCATCAGGATCGAGCACGAAGTCGTTAAAACCGAGCCGATCGGGCGGTATCCCCGGGGGCGCAGCCACTCCCTCACTTTCTGAATCGCTCAATTTATAAATCGCCACAACATTCCGTGCTTTCAGCCCGGCCAGCAATTCTTCGTGTCCCGGCGCTTGAGGCAAATCCCGATACAAATCCAAACCGATAACTTTTGGCTGATACTTTTGCAGTTTTGTCAAGGTTTGGGCGATCGCGCCGTCGGAAATCGGAAATCTCCCCAAAGCTTGAATATCGGCCTCAGAAATTCCCACTACCAGCAGTCGCGGATCGGGGCCCGAATCTGGCTGCAAGCGCACTAACGAGTCAAAACTCCCCAATTCCAAGCCTTGCAGGCCTCCCAACTGCCGAACTCCCATATTCAGCAGCGTTACAGTCGCGCCCGCAAGCATTGCAGGCAAAATCCTGACCCGTCGGTTTTGATAACTCAGGTTGAGACCAGTTGCGACAGACATGACATATCGAAGATTTCGAGAGAATTTGGCAGTCACAGAAAAAATATGTCGGTGCAAATTAGCTTTGCACAAGTCTGTTCTTACAGAATTGAGCTTAATATGAGATTGAATGTAATTTTTTCAGACCTTGTGCCGCAACCGAGTTTCTTTAAGCTAATTACTCGATTTGGCCAAGTATTTCTCGAATGGGAACCGGGTTTTTGAAGATTTGCCGAAAAATCCTGTCTTTCATTCCTTGTTTCCCCAAATTCGCACAAGCGTTAAAATTTAGTCGATCGAACTTTCAGGATATTTTTGAGATTATGGCGAATCAACTTCCGATTCCGGTGATTGTTAACGGTGCCGCAGGCAAAATGGGCCGCGAAGTAATTAAGGCGATCGCTCATGCTAGTGACATGACCTTATTTGGGGCTGTAGACCGCTCTCCTGAGTGCCTCAACGCCGATGCCGGGGAATTAGCCGGATGCGGCCCGTTAGAAGTTCCCATCACTGACGACTTGCAAGGAATGCTGGTATTAGCAGCTCAGGA
>NZ_JAUBQR010000426.1:0-1703 GCF_036701385.1 Microcoleus sp. Pol12B4
AAACAGATATCCTGAAAATTATTGATTTTGGCATTTCTACACTATTTACGCGGGAAAATCCCACAATTAAAAACCCAAATATTCTCGAAGGCACACTGGCTTATCTGTCACCCGAACAAACAGGCAGGATGAATCGGGCCCTCGACTACACTACAGACTTTTACTCTCTAGGCGCGACATTTTATCGAATACTAACTGGTTATTTACCTTTCGATACAAGCGATGCTTTAGAATTAGTACACTGCCACCTTGCCAAACAGCCTCTACCGCCTCACGAACTCGATCCCAATATACCCAAAGTTGTTTCTAACCTGATTGTGAAATTGTTAGCGAAAACAGCGGAGGAACGCTACCAGAGTGCCTTTGGCATCGCTGCCGATCTGGAAGAATGCCTCAGACAGTTTCAGCTTTGCGGAGAAATTGCAGATTTTCCGCTAGCCCAACAAGATTTTTCTGACAGGTTAAGTATACCGCAGAAACTTTACGGTAGAGAGGAAGAAATTGAAACATTATTATCAAACTTTGCGCGGATTGCCTCAGCAAATAGCTCAGAAGAACCGACACGTAAGTGCGTTGAGATGGTACTCGTGTCCGGCTATTCTGGTATCGGTAAGTCTGTGCTGGTACAGGAACTCTACAAGCCAATTACAGCTCGGCGAGGCTATTTTATTTCTGGTAAGTTCGAGCAGTTACAGCGCAATATTCCCTACTCTGCAATTGCTGCTGCTTTTCGCTCTCTCATACAGCAAATTTTAGCGGAAGATGAAGCACAGCTATTAGAATGGCGTACAAAACTACTGGCAGCATTTGCCTCTAACGGTCAAGCCATCGTTGACGTGATTCCTGAAGTAGAACTAATAGTTGGGCCTCAACCTCCGATTCAAAAACTGGAGCCGATGGAGGCGCAAAATCGGTTTAACTTGGTATTTCAAAAATTTGTTCGGGTGTTTTGCCAAACCTCACATCCACTGGTCATTTTTTTGGATGACTTACAGTGGGCAGACGCAGCTAGTTTAAAGTCTATCGAATTAATGTTGACTGACGAGCAGATGAAATATTTGCTCCTGATTGGTGCTTATCGAGACAATGAAGTTAGCCCCACCCACCCTTCAATCTTAACCCTCAATCGTTTAGAAAAAGAGGGAGTCATTCTCAATAGGATAACATTAGCCCCCTTAGCTGCTCCTCAAATCGCTCAATTGATTGCCGATACTCTCCACAGCAATCTAGAATTGGTAGAGCCACTAGCTGAGTTAATTTATCGCAAAACATCAGGTAATCCTTTCTTCGTCAATGAATTTCTCAAAACTATATATCAAGAAAATTTATTAAAGTTCGATTGGCAACAGCGTTGTTGGGTCTGGGATATCCCGCAAATCGAGGCTTTAGGTATCACAGAAAATGTTGTGGATTTGCTGATAGGTAAATTAAAAAAACTACCTGATGCGCCTCAGCAGGCGTTGCTTATGGCTGCCTGTATCGGGAATAGCTTCGATCTGAAAACGCTCTCTATAGTCTGTGAAAAATTCCTGACAGATACATTTGTAGATTTACTACCTGCTATCCAGTCCGGGCTGATTCAACCAACTTCATCGCTAGAAACTACCTTGAACAATCCTATCGATGCCTCTTTGATTATCCTGAATTATAAGTTTCAACACGATCGCGTCCAGCAAGCCGCCTATGCCTTGATTGATGAAAAT
>NZ_JAUBQR010000250.1:0-9206 GCF_036701385.1 Microcoleus sp. Pol12B4
GGATGGACGCTCAAAGAGGTTGCGGAGCGATCGGGCGTGGGCTACAGTACGATTAGCAATTATGCCCGTTCTCAGGGTATGGCAATGGTTGACTTTGCAGCAGTCCACAAGTTGGCTCGCACCTTTGATGTGATGATTGAGGATTTCGTGGTAATCCTCGAAAAATAGTTGAAAGTTTTGCCTAAATTCAATGTTTGAGCGATCGACCAAAAGCAGATGCGAACAAATCCTTTAACCTACAATACTATTTCTAGAGATGCCATCACCGAGCCTCCCAAAGACTCCCCCAAACCATGCCCAAGCCAAAAAAGACCCCCGCCAAAACCTACACTGAAATCAACCTTAGCGATCCTCAATATTACTTCAACCGAGAACAAAGCTGGCTAGAATTCAATAACCGCGTGCTCCACGAAGCCCTCGACCCCCGCACGCCCCTCCTAGAAAGACTTAAATTTCTCGCTATTTTTAGCTCCAACCTAGACGAATATTTTATGGTGCGCGTGGGCGCCCTCAAACAACAAGTACACGCAAAAGTCAGCAAATTGACCTCCGACGGCAGCACGCCTCAACAACAGCTAGATGCCATTAACAAGCGGCTTTTGCCGATGGTTACTCAGCAGCACTCGTATTTTGAGCAAACCCTGCGACCGAAACTAGCAGCAAGCGAAATCTACATTCTCGACTACATTGACCTCAATCAAGAACAGCGCAATTACTTGCACCGCTACTTCAAAGAACAAGTATTTCCTGTACTCACTCCCCTAGCAGTTGACCCCAGCCACCCCTTCCCCTACCTTTCCAATCTCAGCCTCAATTTAGCAGTAGTAGTCAGAGACCCCGACACGCGCGAAGAATTATTTGCCCGCGTCAAAGTACCGCAGGTTTTGCCGAGGTTTTTGCCACTACCGGGGGATTTGCAGTGGCAGCAGAGGGGCAAATCACCTGTTTGGACTGGCGTGCCCCTAGAACAGGTGATTGCCCACAATTTAGAAGCTTTGTTTCCGGGGATGGACGTTGAGGAATATCACCCGTTCCGCATTACTCGCAATTCCGATTTGACGGTGGAGGAAGATGAGGCAGAGGATTTGCTGCTGGCAATAGAACAGGAGCTCCGCAAGCGCCGGTTTGGAGGTTCTGCGGTGCGGATGGAAATTCAAGCGATTATGCCGCCTGCGCTGCGAGATATGCTGATGGAAGAGCTAGATCTCGGTGAGCAAGATGTTTACGTCGTAGAGGGGCTGCTAGGCCTCAAGGATTTGATGTCTTTTGTGGGGTTGCCGGTGCCGGAACTGAAAGACCCGCCTTGGACTCCGGTTGTGCCGCCGCGCTTGCGGAACTCGGAATCGGCAAGGATTTTAGAGAAATCGATGTTGAATGCTGAAGATGGTGAGGATATTTTCACCGCCATCCGCCAGGGGGATTTGATGTTGCACCATCCCTATCACTCGTTTGCGGCGACGGTACAGCGGTTTATTACTGAGGCGGCACACGATCGCTCCGTGTTAGCGATTAAAATGACTTTATACCGCACTTCTGGAGATTCGCCGATCGTCAGCGCCTTAATTCAAGCAGCGGAAAACGGCAAGCAGGTAGCCGTTTTAGTAGAGCTTAAAGCTAGGTTTGACGAAGAAAATAACATTAATTGGGCTCGCAAGTTAGAACAAGCTGGAGTCCACGTAGTTTACGGTTTGGTGGGACTCAAAACCCACACCAAAATTGTGATGGTAGTACGTCGCGAGGACGGGTACATCCGCCGCTACGTCCACATCGGCACCGGCAATTACAATCCCAAAACAGCCGGACTGTATACCGATGTGGGTTTGTTGAGTTGTCGCGAGGATTTGGGATCGGATTTGGCGGATTTGTTTAATTATTTGACTGGTTATTCCCGGCAGGTATCTTATCGTAAATTATTGGTGGCACCTGTCAATATGCGCGATCGATTTTTAGCTTTAATCCGCCGCGAGGCAGAATTCTGTCGGTTGCAGACCGAAGGCGGCAGCGGTAGCTGTGGTCGCATTGTCGCTAAAATGAACGCTTTAGTTGACCCTCAAATAATTGTTGCTTTGTACGAAGCTTCGCAAGCGGGAGTTAAAATTGATTTGATTATTCGGGGGATTTGCTGTTTGCGTCCCGGCGTTGAAGGTGTTAGCGAAAATATCCGAGTTATCAGTATTATCGGCCGCTTTTTAGAGCATTCTCGGATGTTTTATTTTTACAACGGTGGCGACGAAGAGGTGTATATTGGTTCTGCCGACTGGATGCAGCGCAATCTCACCAGACGGGTTGAGGCGATCGTTCAGGTGGAAGATCCGACAATTGCTAAGGAATTGCAAGAAATTTTGGGTGTAATGCTGGCTGACAACCGCCAAGCTTGGGATTTGCAGCCGGGAGGACACTACTCTCAGCGCCGGCCGCCTGCTAATTGCCCGGAAGTGAGTTCTCAGCAAATTTTGATGGATATGGTGATGAATTAGTCAGTAGTTATTAGTCATTAGTCATTAGTCAAATTGGCAGTTAGTAGTTGTCCGTTATTGTTAGCTATTAATCTGTACAGCATTTAATTTTAACTTTTTGGGCGGGCTCTCCGGCCCACCCCACAAGATTTTTACTAACATAACTATCCAAATTAAATGCGCGACAACTCAGGACTAATGACTAATGACTACTTAACTGTTAAAAGTACGCTTGAATTCTTCTAAGAGATCGTCAATTTCTTCGATCGCCTGACTCACATCTATTCTCAGGGCTCCCAAGTCCGATCGATCTAACAGCCTAACGAGGGATTCCCGCTTGCTCTCGATCTCTGCTACGCGCTCTTTGATTGTTTGTGCATCCATGGTTTTTTGCCTTTGCTACTATTAACAAAAATATTTGAGATTCCCCCCTGCGAACAGACGGAGATTCTTAATTCACCGACATACCTTTTGGGACAAATCCTTCACTGTTTTTATATGGGAAGTGATGAACCTGCTCAGGGTTTTTGAGTCTGTGTTATAGTTTGATTCTACATCAAACCCTCAGCCAAACTCCAGCCACATTTTAGCGTAAAAAAGGCGGACGTTTGGTATCTGGGGGTTTATTTTTCATCATTCCAGCTAAAAATCGCTTCAGGGCTTTCTCCCGGTTTTTCATAAAAGCAGCCCAAAATCCCGGTTGATATTCATCCATCGTCTTGGCTAGGGCCCAGACATCGATCGCTAAGATATTATAAAGCCTTTCATCTTCGCGTTTGAGCGAGTTAATCTGCTCCAAAACCGCCTTGTTTGCTCCAGCAGTTTGTTTGTCTTCGTCTTTAATCATGTCCGAAAAATGGTTGAAAGGGCAAGAGTGTCGATCGCGATCGCCACTCTGTATACTTTGATGATACTGCCGATCTCGATTGCCTTCTGGAACCAACGCCGCGCAATTAACACGGATATTTACCGATGGCGTGCCCGGGCGAGTCCGGCAGGATAAGCTTCTGAACCTAGACAAGACTGTGGATGCACACCGCTCCCGCGCTCATAGATGCTAGCAGTTTTTGCAGGTCTTTTGGCAAAAAAACTAAATTTATTCAAGACTTTTTGACAGATAATAATTAAAGTATATTGTTGATTTCAGCTAACTACCTCACTAATATGTTACGCAAAATTTCTTTAGCAAACCTAGCCTTAGTTGTTGGCGGTATCATAGCAGCAGTCGGGTTTGGAGCCTACTTCACAGACAGACCTACCCTGAACCTAGCCGGTTTTTTTTATGGAATTCCGCTGTTGCTGGGAGGTTTGGCTCTGAAAGCCGCCGAACTCGAGCCAGTGGAGTTCACCGAACCTACCTCTGCTGAAGTTCTCCTTCTGCGAGAAAGTCAGGCGACAGATACTCAAAACCAAGTCCGCAAAGATGTCACTCGATTTCGCTACGGCCAACCGGCGCACTTAGATGATGCTTTGGAGCGCTTGGGGCTGGCCCCGACAGACGAGGAACGGCCCATCCTGCAAGGGTTGCGGGAAGTTGATGTTGACGGTGCTTATGGGTTAATTTTAGAGTTTTATTCGCCGCTAATGCCGATAGACTTATGGGAAGAAAAGCAAGACAAAATAGCTACTTTTTTTGGGCCGGGTTTGCGCGCACAAGTGACTCACAAGGCTGGTGACAAAATTGAATTGGCTCTAATTAAAAATACTCAAGCTTAAATTATTCTGAAGTTTTGAGTGCAGAAATTTTGAAGTCGCCCATTAATAATTAATCCTGCACCGGCTCAGATACTGATTTTAGCGACAGCGTGAAACCTGTCGCTATCAACAAAAACTCAATCTGCAATTGGACGATCGCGCAAATTTGCTTTTCCTTAATTACAATAGTGGTTCATAATCGACCGGCAATCTTAAATCTGGAGAAGCAGAAATGGTTTCGTCCCAAAGCAGGATAGGTATTATCGGCGCAGAACAGGGTTTGTCAGTTGCAGTTAAACAAGCGTCGAATTGGATGATAGCAGTCTCAGTTGCAAATAATCCTGCTTCAGTCTTGAGTAGAATAAATGAGCAGGTTAAATCCGCCAAACTAAATTATTGACAACAATCTATAGGGAAAACAGGGATACGCCTATGTCAGAGAACAGAGTGTCCATCGCCGCCAAAGTACCTTTAACTGCTAAACAGCAGTGGGAAACTTTCATGGCTCATCACTGCGGACGTTGGCAAGGGGTATTGGTTAGATATGATGGCACAGGGCAGGTTCTCGATATTCTTGATTCTGTACGCAGCTTCATTCCTTCTGACGATCGGCAAACAGTCACCCATTCCACCGACTTCAGGAGTCGGATGACAGAAACAGTAACGCAGAAACAATGGGTTTTGACCTTGGGTAATCCGCTGATTATCCATCCATTTGCTCCAGAGGCTTATCTGCTTTTTAATCCCCATTCTTCTGACACAATGGTTGGGCCGGATCGAACGGGTTCAAGCTTCTATTTTGAGCATTACCTCCTGGCATCAGGAAAAAGAACAAGTGCGGCGGCGATATACCTATCTACGGCAAATAGCCCTCAGCCTAACCTGTGTTCATTGTTTAGAGAGAGCAAAGAAGAGGCAGCGGAACCTTGGTGGTCTGAACAAACTCACTGTAGGATCGATCGAGTCAACTGCCTCAAACTTCCTGCTCAAATGACAGGCGGGACATATGTTTCATTAGATGAGATGGCTCAACTGCCAGTTCCTCCTCAACCCAGTGAAATACAAGGCGATTTTCTAAAAATCCAATTTCCAGATGCAATAGAGGTTGTTCTTTCGAGCGATCGATTCAACACTCCCTATTATGCTTCCATGCGTTGGACGCCAGATACCAATGATACACTGCGAAGCTGTACTTTAATCTACGAAAAACCGGCTCAAAAGGCTGATGTATTCGCTATTTAACAGGCTCAAATTTCCACTTCTGGATGAATGAGCTGGTATCCTTCTGCTTTGAGCTTCTGATTCGATATGCGCCGATTATTTGATCGCTGTGTAGTATCTGACCCATCCCATTCCACTTCAGGTAATTCGTAGCGATCGCACAGTTGTTTAAACAATTCACGAGCAGTAATTGGAACATCATTCACTACGTTATAAACTCCTTCTAATTGACGAGCGAGCGCCAACTCACTTGCTGATACAATGTCGTCCAGATGAATCCAGTTCGTGAAATTATTGCCTGTGCCGGGGCGAGTTGTGCCTGCAAGCCCACTTAACCGTTTCTTGAACTCGCGATCGGGTCCATAAATGGCTGCAAGGCGAAAGATACATACTTTCAAATCAGGGCTGGATGCTGACAGCAAAACTTGCTCTGTCTCATGTAAAATCTCTGCATGTCTGTCGGCTGGTGCCACAGGTGAAAGTTCACTAACCCAGGCTCCATTACTATTGCCATACACCCCAGAACTACTGGTATATATGAGTTGTTTTATGTTGGGAAAATGCTTCAAGGCAAGAACAATGTTGTTGGCCGTATGCAGGTATGTCTCCTCGTACATATCGGAATCTACTTGTTGGTTTGCTGTAGGAGCGAGACTCAAGAAGACCACATCTTGATTTTGCAGGATTGTCTGTAATGTCTCTTCATCGCAGCGCTTCAGGACGATCGCCTGGTTGGCAACTTTCTGTAATTCCCCAATCCGGTCTTGCGTTGTCGTCGTTGCAGTAATTACGTGACCCAGGTTCCGCCAATGCTGGGCAACGGCACTTCCAACATAGCCACAACCAATAATTATAGCGTTCATCTGTTTTTTCAACTTCTGAAATAGAAGGCTCTAGATTGTATCCAAGATAATAATATATCCAAGTTACAAAACTTTACGCACTGTCTGGTGCCTATTGGATTTGCATTCTGGGGATTTCATGCTGCTTTTTCTCCATATCATCCCTCTAGTATGCAACGCCAACAGAGTTAATCAGCCTTAACAAACAAGCGAGAACGAGTAATAAAACGCTCACCATCCGGTCCTTCCAGGGAAAAATCGCTGCCTCCGGGCCCCGATGCCACGTCTATAATTAACTGCGTGTGCTGCCAATATTTGTATTGCTGGGCTGCAATATAAAAGGGACAACCGCCTATTTCGCCCAGCAATACGTCACCATCACCGATTATCAATTCCCCGTTGGGATAGCACATGGGGGAACTACCGTCGCAGCAGCCGGATTGGTGAAACATCAATTCTCCGTGTTGAGTTTTGAGATAGTTGATTAATTTTAAAGCCTCTTCTGTTGCAGTGACTTTTGGAGTTTCCATTGCAGTCTGTTTGTGTAGCAATTTTATTTCGTTTATAAATGAAATTTTTTTAATGAACCGCAGAGGGCGCAGAGGACGCAGAGAAAGAGAGGAAAGAGAGAAAGAAGGAGTTGACGAATCCTTGAAGTTTGTCTTTCTTCTTTCTTCCTTCCCAATGACTAAAACCTTAGAAAAAACCTAAAGCTTTCGGGCTGTAACTTATTAACAAATTCTTAGTTTGCTGGTAGTGATCCAACATCATTTTGTGATTTTCGCGACCGATACCAGATGATTTGTAGCCGCCGAATGCTGCGTGGGCCGGATAGAGGTGATAGCAGTTTGTCCACACGCGGCCTGCTTGAACGGCGCGACCGATGCGGTAGGCGGTGTTGATGTCGCGAGTCCAAACTCCTGCACCCAAACCGTAAAGAGTATCGTTGGCAATTTCCAATGCTTCGGCTTCGTCTTTGAAGGTGGTGACTGCTAACACTGGGCCGAAGATTTCTTCTTGGAAAATTCGCATTTTGTTGTTTCCTTTGAAGACTGTTGGCTGGAAATAATAGCCGTCTTGCAAGTCGCCGGATAAGATGTTTCTTTCGCCACCAATCAGGCATTCTGCGCCTTCGGCGTGACCGATTTTGACATATTCGGCGATTTTTTCCATCTGGTTGATGGAGACTTGGGCGCCGAGGGCGGTTGTCGGATCTAAGGGGTTGTCTTGTTTGATTTGGCGGATGCGATCGATCGCCCTTTCCATAAATCGATCGTAGATTGACTCCTGAATTAAGGCGCGGGAGGGACAGGTGCACACTTCGCCTTGATTGAACGCAAACATCACAAATCCTTCGACTGCTTTGTCGAGGAATTCATCATCTTGGGCGCAGATATCTTCAAAGAAAATGTTGGGGGATTTGCCGCCTAATTCTAGGGTGACGGGGATGACATTTTGGGAGGCGTATTGCATGATTAGCCTGCCGGTGGTGGTTTCGCCGGTGAAGGCGACTTTGGCAATCCGGGGACTGGTGGCGAGGGTTTTGCCTATTTCGGCGCCGGGCCCGTTAATGACGTTGATAACGCCGTCTGGTACTAAGTCGGCGATGATTTGCATCAGTACCAAGATTGAGGCGGGGGTGGGCCCTGCTGGTTTGAGGACGACGCAGTTTCCGGCGGCGAGGGCTGGGGCGAGTTTCCAGGCTGCCATTAATATCGGGAAGTTCCAGGGGATGATTTGTCCGATGACGCCTAGGGGTTCGTGGAAGTGGTAGGCGACTGTGGTTTCGTCGAGTTCGCCGATCGAGCCTTCTTGAGTTCGGATGCAGCTTGCGAAGTAGCGGAAATGGTCGATCGCCAGCGGTATGTCTGCGAGGCGGGTTTCGCGAATTGGTTTACCGTTGTCCCAGGTTTCGGCGATGGCGAGGCGATCGAGGTTTTCTTCGATGCGATCGGCAATTTTGTGTAAAACCCGCGCCCTATCGGCTGGGGAAGTCTTACCCCACTTGTCTTTCGCTGCGTGGGCGGCATCCAATGCCAATTCTACATCTTCGGCGCTCGATCGGGGAACTTGACAAATTGATTTTCCTGTTATTGGAGAAAGGTTTTCCGAGTATTTCCCTTTCACCGGTGGCACCCACTTGCCACCGATAAAGTTGTCGTAGCGAGGTTAAAAAATCGACTGACTGCCGGATTGAACAGGTGCTGCTACTACCATTTTATTACCTGATTAAAATTTGTTTTTGCGGACTATCGAAAGAAATTTGTTGAATATCAACTATCGTCGTCTCTTCTCGGGTACTTTTGTTTTTTAATATACAAAATTTTACATTTTTCCTATATTTGAAATTAAAGTTGTTTCTAGGTTTCGTGGTCGGTCGGGTAGTTAATAAGATTTTTTTATAAACCGCAGAGTACGCAGAGTACGCAGAGGAAGAGAAAAACGAGAGCATAAAAAGATAGTTTTACAAATTATTTAAATCTGCTAATATAGAGATATAAACTTGGCAAGTTATCAAAAGTACCAATCAAATGCCTGCCTTAAATACCGTTGTTTTTTCTTCCGATATTGAGCCTGGGTCAAAGCATTTAGACGCTGCTAAAATCCGGTGGTTTCAACGCCGACTGAAAGCTTGGGCCCGGCAGAATTTCCGTGATTTTCCTTGGCGGCGTACCTGCGACCCCTATGCGATTTTGGTGGCGGAGTTGTTGCTGCAAAAGACTACTGCCGCTACAGTGGCTCCGATTTATCAAGAATTTGTCGATCGATATCCGACTCTCTCGGATTTAGCGGCCGCGCCTGCTGCGGAAGTTGCTAGTTTGTTGCAGCCTTTGGGTCTTTTTTTTCGGGCGCAAAAGCTGCGGGAATCGGTGCTGGTTATCTTAGAAAATTATCAGGGAAATGTTCCCCGCACGGAAGCTCAGTTGCTGGAACTTCCCGGAGTTGGCAAGTACATTGCGCGATCGGTTTGCGCTAATGCTTTCGGACAGCC